>JAZNRT010000035.1:0-8783 GCA_045590875.1 Acutalibacteraceae bacterium | reverse complement strand
CTTCCGCATTCACTGCCAAAGATGATTTTGTCTGCATTACAGCTTTTAAGTAAAGACACTGCGCCGTAGGCAAAATTTTGCGCACACGAGCAAGACCAGGGGGAGGGAAGTTCAACAACTAAATCCACACCTTCGTTGATTGCAGCCTCAGCTCTGGTAAATTTAGAAAAGAGAGCAGGCTCACCACGCTGCACATAATTACCGCTCATAACACTTAAAACACAAGCGTTTTCAGATTTGATTTTATTTATAATGTAGCTGTGTCCGTTGTGAAACGGATTGAATTCAGCAATAATTCCATAAATCTGCATAATATAACCTCAATACACTTGAAAATTCAGGAAATTCGTAGTAAAATATAAAAGTATGTTAAAGTATGAACAATCTTAATTATATAATACAATATTATTGGAGTATGTTCAACTAAAAATTATAAAGGATACGGTGAAAATTATGAAAGTATTGGTAATTAACGCAGGTAGCTCTTCCTTGAAGTATCAGCTTATTGATATGGATGCAGGTGAAGTATTAGCTAAAGGTAATTGCGACAGAATAGGCACATCGGGTGTTATTAACCACAAGGCTAAGGGCGAGAGTTATAAAAAGGAGATTGATATGCCATCACACATTGAGGCATTCAATGTGCTTTTAGATGCATTAACCAAGGGCGAATTAAAGGTTATTAACAGCATGGATGAAATTTCCGCAGTGGGACACAGAGTTGTACACGGCGGTCAGATATTTAAAAATTCCACCCTCATTACCGATGAGGTTATTGAAAAAATTGATGAATTAAGTGTTCTCGCACCTCTTCACAACCCCGCAGGACTTTTGGGCATTAAGGCTTGTATCAATATATTGGGTAAGGATGTTCCTCAAGTGGCAGTGTTCGACACATCTTTCCATAGTTCCATTCCTGATTATGCATACACTTATGCTATTCCTTATGAATATTATGAGAAATATGGTGTTAGAAAGTATGGTTTTCACGGAACCTCACATAAGTTTGTAAGCAATCGCTGTGCAGAGATTATGGGCAAAGATATGAAAGATTTAAAGATTGTTACCTGTCACTTAGGTAACGGTTGTTCAATTTCTGCTGTTGAAAACGGCGTTTGTGTAGATACCAGTATGGGCTTTACCCCTGTTGATGGCTTTATGATGGGTACACGCTGCGGAACAATGGATCCCTCTGTGCTTACATTTATCGGAGAAAAAGAGAATTTATCCTTTGCAGAAATCAATGATATGTGCAATAAAAAATCGGGACTTCTTGGCGTTTCAGGACTTTCTAACGATAGTCGCGATGTTTGTGATGCTGCAGATAACGGCAATTATAGATGTAAACTTGCCACTACTATGCAGGAATATCAGGTGCTTAAATGCATTGGCTCATATGTTGCTGCCATGGGTGGTGCCGATGCCATCGTATTTACAGGCGGATTGGGTGAAAATAATTCAAGAATAAGACAAAACATTTGTGATAAACTTTCATTCCTTGGTATTACTTGCGAAACCGAAATCAATAAACAAAGAGGTAAGGAAATTAGAATATCTACTCCCGATTCAAAGGTTGCGGTTTTTGTAATTCCTACGGACGAGGAATTAGTTATTGCTCGCGATACTGTTGAAGTAATTTCTAAATTATAATATATATTGTAAAAAAGCTGGGTACACTAAATTTGTGGTATTTTATCTATAGATCGTTGTGTATTTTGGTCGTGGTGTGTTTGAAAGTATAGTATACTTAATCACATTAAATGAGATTATTAACTCTATAGTTCATGGTGATGGTTTTGCAGGAACAATTCAAGCCTTTGTCCCCAACGATATCCTAGATGGATATAAAGATATGATAGAAGCAATTTTTGGTAAAAACTCTTGTTATATTCTCAATATCAGACCGGTAGGAGGATATGCATTAAATCTCTAGAATAATTTTTAAAAACAGTTGATTTATAGAGGGATTTGTTATATAATATTTTTAATTGAAAAATGGCACGGAGGTATAATATGTTGGATTTTCCGTTATTTGGAATTGATGTTGCAAAATTTTTGGCTGTAAAAACGGGCACTATTGGGAATGGATACGATTGGGGACAAGCTACACTTGTAACAATATGTGGTTTTACAATAGTTTTTGCTATGCTTATTTTACTTGTTATTGTTATATTGATTTTCGGTAAAATTATGGATAAAGCAAATGGTATAACAAGTGAAAAAACTGTAAAACCAGCTGTAAATACACCTGTTGCTTCTTCAACACCTATGGTTACTACCCAAGACGATAACGACGAAATTATCGCAGTTATAGCAGCTGCTGTAAATGAAATTTATGCAGATTCTAATGTTAAACCTGTTATTCGCAGAATTATACCTTCGGATTTAAGAACAACTAGATCACCTTGGGCTTCTGCAGGTGTTTTTGAAAACACCAGAGCGTTTTAAGAAAGGGGATCATACAGTTGAACGCGTTTATAGACACTATAAAAGATATTTTTTTTAATTCTGGCTTTGCAGGTTTCTTCGATTTCGCTAACGGTGGCCATCTTAACCTTATAATGGTTGCAGTTTCTTGCCTGCTTTTATATCTTGCGATTAAAAAACAGTTTGAGCCACTTTTGCTTCTTCCAATAGCATTTGGTATGCTTTTGGCTAACCTTCCCTTTGCAGGCATTTATCATCCTGAACTTTTCGATTTAGAAAAAGGGCTGAATTTTGGTGAAATTCTGCATGAGGGCGGCTTGCTCGATATTCTTTATTTAGGCGTAAAGCTTGGAATTTATCCACCTCTCATTTTCTTAGGAATTGGCTGTATGACAGATTTCGGTCCGCTTATCAGCAACCCTAAAAGCTTTTTATTAGGAGCTGCCGCTCAGCTTGGCATTTTTATAGCCTTCGTTGGTGCTTTAGCTTTCGGTATGCCTGCAAATGTTGCAGCCTCTATCGGCATTATCGGCGGTGCAGACGGTCCCACAGCAATTTATGTTACATCGCAATTAGCTCCCGATAAATTGGGTCCAATTGCCGTTGCAGCATATTCGTATATGGCGCTTATTCCCGTTATTCAGCCGCCTATAATGAAATTACTTACTACAAAAAAAGAGCGTGCTGTAAAAATGGAACAGCTCCGTACAGTTTCTAAAACTGAGAAAATAATTTTCCCCATTCTTGTTACTATAATAGTTTCGTTACTTCTTCCTGATGCTGCTACTTTGGTTGGTATGCTTATGTTGGGCAACCTTATGCGTGAATCAGGTGTTGTAGACAGAATTTCAAAAACAGCACAAAATGAGCTTATGAATATAATCACAATATTCTTAGGCCTTTCAGTTGGTGCTACAACTAATGGTAAAACCTTCTTAACGGTTGATACTTTGGTTATAGTTGCTATGGGTCTTGCTGCATTCTGCGTCGGTACGGCAGGCGGTGTGCTGTTGGGCAAGCTTATGTATATAGTTACAGGCGGAAAGGTTAATCCTCTTATTGGCTCCGCAGGTGTTTCAGCAGTACCTATGGCTGCCCGTGTTTCCCAAAAGGTCGGTCAGCAAGCCGATCCAGGAAACTTCCTTCTTATGCACGCCATGGGTCCGAACGTAGCAGGTGTTATCGGCTCTGCGGTTGCTGCGGGCATACTTATTACAATGATTGGCTAGTATTTTGAATGAGGCAAAAGTTTTTCTTTTGCCTCATTTGTTAATTAACAATTATCCTCTATCTGAGTAGAATATAGAGGGTGATTTTATTGATATTTCGCAAAAAAATGTTTAAAAAGCGTAACAAACGAATTCGGCGAAGTATTAAATTTTTGATTTTTTTTTCGCTATTTATTGCTTTTGTTATTTTTGTTGATTCTTCGCTTTCCAATGTTGTTGGACCGCTTGCAATAAAAAATGCAGAAGAACTAATAAATAATAAGGTAAACACTGTGGTTAATGACGCATTGAATGATTTGAATTTATCCTACGACAACCTTATTTTTACCGGAAAGAATGGTAATGAAGTATCTTATGTTCAAGCCAATGCTGTAGAAATCAATAAATTAAAATCAAGAGTTGTAAAAAACACCGATAAATTACTAGACAGTAAGAAAAACCTTGAAACTATCATTCAAATAGGTAGTATTATTAACAGTTCGTTTCTTTCTAATAGAGGTCCTACAGTTTGTGTTTATTTAGATTTATTTTGTAGCACGAACGCTGAAATTACAAGTGAATTTGTAAGTGCAGGGCTCAATCAAACGCTACATATTATTAAACTTAATGTTACTACAGATTTTTGTTTAATGATAATTAACGACCAATATTTTGATAAAATAATTAATGATTATATAATTGCCGAATCTGTAATTGTAGGTGATGTACCATCTGCATATGGCAGTATATACGGATTAACAAATGAAAGGTAAGAAAAAATTCATATGTTAAAAGAAGACGCAAAAAAAAGAATAGATACCCTTACCCGTGAATTAAAATATCATAGCAAGCTTTACTATGAACAGGATGCACCTAAAATCAGCGATAGGGAATACGATATGTTACTTAGGGAATTGTTAGAGCTTGAAACAGAATTCCCTGAATATGCATATGATGATTCTCCCACAAAAAAAGTAGGTGGAAAGGTTGGAGAAAAATTTTCACCGGTTGAGCACAAGGTTCGGATGGAAAGCCTGCAGGATGCTTTTAGTTATGAAGAGCTTAAAGCCTTTGATAAGCGTGTAAGAGAAATATATCCTAAAGTTATATATTCGGTTGAGCCTAAAATCGACGGTCTGTCGGTATCTCTTCAATATGAAAACGGTAATTTTACTGTTGGTTCAACTCGTGGTGATGGTGATGTTGGTGAAAATGTCACTGAAAATTTAAGTACAATAAATTCAGTACCAAAAATGATAAAAAACGATGCCGCGCTTTTAGAAGTACGGGGCGAAGTATATATGTCACATAAAAGTTTTGATGAATTTTATAAATCTCAGGAATTGAATGGTTTAAAGCTTCCCAAAAATCCGCGTAATGCGGCGGCGGGATCCCTTCGACAAAAGGATTCTTCTGTAACAAAATCTCGAAATTTAGATATTTTTATATTTAATGTTCAGCAGTCCACAAATGATAATTTTGATAATCATATCGAATCATTGGACTATCTTAAAAGCATTGGGTTTAATGTTCTTCCATTTTATAAACGCTGTGCAACAATTGATGAGGCAATTTCTGAAATTGAGAGAATTGGCAGTATACGCGGTGAATTGGATTTTGATATAGACGGCGCTGTTATTAAGGTTAATGATTTTAATATGCGAAAGGCAGTTGGCTCAACTTCAAAATTCCCCAAGTGGGCAATAGCCTATAAATATCCGCCCGAAGAAAAGGAAACTGTACTAAAAGACATTGAGATAAACGTTGGCAGAACAGGTGCATTAACCCCTACCGCCGTTTTTGACACGGTGCTTCTTGCCGGTACAAGCGTTAGCCGTGCAAGTCTTCATAATGAGGATTTCATTAAGGAAAAGGGTATAGGAATAGGCGATACTATTGTAGTTCGTAAAGCGGGGGATATTATACCTGAGGTTGTGGGTGTAAAAAAGCATTTAGATGGTAATACAATATACACAATTCCACGAATTTGTCCCTCTTGCGGTGCCCAAGTTCACAGAATAGAAGATGAAACGGCACTAAGATGCACAAATCCGGCCTGTCCTGCCCAACTTCTTCGTAACCTTATCCATTTTACCTCCCGCGATGCTATGGATATAGAAGGCTTGGGGCCTGCTATACTTGAGACCTTAGTGGATAATAGAATTATCGAAACACCTGTGGATATTTACGATATAACTAAAGAAGAACTGTTAAAGCTTGAAAAATTTAAGGACAAGTCTGCAAGTAACATAATAAATGCCATTGAAAAATCTAAAGATAACGAACTTTATCGTTTTGTCTATTCACTTGGTATTCGTCATATTGGACTTAAAGCATCTAAGCTTATTTGCGACAAGTTTGGAAGTATTGAAAACATCTTAAATGCAACCTATGAGCAGTATATGGAAATAGAAGGCTTTGGTGCAATACTGGCTCAGAGTGCGGTGGAATTTTTTTCTCATGCCGAGACTGCGGATTTAATTCAAGAGTTTCTCCAAAAAGGTGTTAAAATGTTGCCTGCAAACAATATAATAGACAATCGTTTCCAGGGTATGACTTTCGTTCTGACAGGTACTCTGGAGGGTATTACTCGCGATGAAGCATCTGCCATTATAGAACAGCATGGAGGTAAAACCTCATCCAGCGTTTCTAAAAAAACCGACTATGTGCTTGCGGGTGAGGCTGCAGGTAGTAAATTAACCAAGGCGCAAAGCTTGGGAGTTACTGTTATTGATATCCAAGAATTTTACAGAATGTTAAAATAATATTATGCATTTATATTTGCTTTTACTGTAAATATAATGTATAATGAATATAATCCGTGTTTGCTTGAGGTGATGTTATGGATTCGTATAAGGAACAAATTGTTAAAATAAAGCCCACAGCTACCGCTTTTGTTTGCAAAGGACTTATGTGGCTTCTAGCTGTTTTGATTGCTTTTGGTTGTTTTTTTGCAGCACTGAAGCTTAATTTTCCATTTATAATTTTATTAGCTGCTGCTGTTGTTTATTGCGCTTATAAAGTTAACGCCATGCTCAACATTGAATACGAGTATATTGCAACCAACAGCACATTGGATATTGATAAGATAATCAACAAAAGCTCAAGAAAGCGTATTGTTTCTTTTGATTGCACCAAGGTAGAAAAAGTCACTAAATACACTGGTAATTATAAAAAACAGGCAAACATCAAGGCTTTTACCTGTACAGATTGTCTTGACGCAGCCTATGTATTTTCTGTTGTTACTAAAGAATTCGGAAAATGTGATGTTATATTTTCGCCTGATGATGAGTTTATTAAGCACATAAGAATGTTCGTTCCGCGCTCACTGATTTCTGAATGGTGGAAATAACAAATGTGACCGACGGTAATATTCCGTCGGTTTTGATTTTTTAAGGAGATACTTATGAATATTTTATTTAAATCCGGAATAAGGGAAATTGAAAGCAAGGCAGAGCAAAGCGGCTTCAGCAGCATTAGAATGATGGAAAATGCTGGCGCTGTCGCAGCGGGCGTTATTACCGAAAAATTTGATGTGAAATCTAAAAGCATTGTTATAGTAGCAGGAAACGGTAATAACGGAGGAGACGGCTTTGTAGTTGCAAGAAAACTACACGACGCAGGAGCCAATGTGTCTGTTATATTAGCTGCAGGTATGCCAAAAACCGACAGTGCACGTGAAGTTTTATCGAAATTATCTACCTTTCCAATAAGGATTTATAACGCAAAGGATTCTGAAATTTATTTAAAGATTAATGGTGCAGATATTTTAATAGATGCAATATTTGGAATTGGATTTCATGGAGAAGTGGAAGCTCAAGTGGCTGAGATTATATCACTCTTTAACAGTTCTTCAGCAACAAAAATTTCATTAGATTTGCCAAGCGGATGTGAATGTGACACAGGTGATGTATCAAATGCATGTATAAATGCGGATATCACTATAACATTTATTGCTGTAAAACCTTGTCATGTGTTGTATCCCGCATCTGATTATTGTGGAAAACTAGTGCGTGTTAGTATAGGAATATCTAAAACTATTATGGATAGTGTTCAATCTAACATCACAATCATAGAAAACAGCTTTGTAAAGAGTAAATTACCTCATCGAACTAAGAATTATCACAAGGGCATCAGCGGAACCGCAGCCCAAATATGCGGCTCTTTCGGTATGGCGGGTGCAGCAGTACTTTCTGCGAAAGCCTCTTTGCGCAGCGGTGTTGGTCTTGTAAATGCAATTATTCCTAAATCAATTTACCCCATTGTAGCAAGTTCAGTTATAGAAGCTGTATATGTTCCGTGCGAAGACACCCTCCATGGAACAGTCGGCATCGAGTCATTAAGCCGTATTACAAATGCTATATCAAATGCCGATTCAGTATTGATTGGCTGTGGATTATCAAATAATAGCTCTTCAAAAGAACTGCTTAGCGTCCTTTTGCCAAGTATAACTATCCCAACAGTAATTGATGCCGATGGCATAAATATAATTTCAGAAAACATAGATATGTTAATGAAAAGTGCCGCACCTATTGTTTTAACACCTCATCCTGCGGAAATGGGAAGACTGATTCGTGCATCTGCAGATGATGTGCAGAGGAATCGCTTTAAGGTAGCCCACGCATTCAGTACGCGTTTTAATAAGATACTTGTGTTAAAGGGCGCAAATACTATTGTCGCCTTACCAAACGGTGAAATGTACGTATGTATGGCGGGGAATCCCGGTATGTCTGTTGGAGGAAGTGGTGATGTGCTTGCGGGTATCATCAATGCTTTAATTGCACAAGGTATGACTCCGCAAGATGCCGCAATATGTGGTGTTCAGATTCACGCCTGCGCGGGAGATATTGCCGCTGCACAAAAGTCTGTATATTCAATGCTACCAAGTGATATCATAGATAGTCTGCCGACACTTTTTAAAGAATATGAGTGTTAAGCAAACACGAACAATCCAAACCTGCCCAAAATAAGCATAATTTCGGCACTTTTTGGCTTGTCGTCATTTGTAGGCGCCAGCCTTACAAATTCCTCCGCACCAAAAATCACTCAAAATTCTTCTCATTTTGGGTCGCAGAATTTTAAAGGAGAGGATTTTTGCCTGTGCGAGGCATAAAACGCAGCCAATACTTTTCGTATTGGCGAGTATTT
>JAZNRT010000034.1:0-40082 GCA_045590875.1 Acutalibacteraceae bacterium | reverse complement strand
CGCAGAAAATATGTTATATACATCAAATGCCGCATCTAGTACGATTTTAAAAGAAGCATCATAAATAATAAAGCAAACACCAAACTCCATTAAATGTTGGATTTTGGTGTTTTTTAATATTACATAATATAAGTAATATAACTGCTTGACATAGGCAATGGGATATAATATAATATATTATATCGACCATTGATATAATAGAAAGGATAAAAAATGGCAAGTAAAAAGCAATTTGTTGAACGAGATGAAAATATACTCTCAATTTTGAGATATATAAGGCAAAACGGGCCGCAAAATCGCAGAGAATTGTGTAAGCATCTTAATTTAAGTTGGGGATGCGTTTCGGAGTTGGTTTCAATACTTGTTGATACGGGCAGTTTAATTGAGAAAAAATGTGATACAAGCTTCAACGGCAGAACCCCAAGCAACTTGTGGCTAAATTGTAACAAGCTTTTTTTGGGAATAGATATAAATGCCATTGGCCTTACTGCATGTATTTGTGACTTCTGTGGTAAAATCATTAAAGAATTTTCACAAAATGTAATTTTGGAAAATAAAGAAGCGTTTATAAAAGAAGTTTTAGATTTTACCAATCAAATACTAAGGGACAACAAGCAGATTTGTGCAGTTGGATATGCTATGCAGGGTATATACAACGAAAAAACTGCATTATGGGATTTTTCATCTGAAAAGGATATAAAAATTGATTTTTACAAGGATATTAGCAGTCAGATATCTGTGCCTACCTTGGTTGAGCATGACCCTAACTGTATGCTTTACGGATGCATAGATAAATGTTATGAGGAAAGCAAAATGCTAATTCGTTTAGATAGTGGTATTGGTGCTTCCATTTACAAATCTAATCGCTTTTTCGAAGAGGGATTATTGGAGATAGGATATATGGTGGTAGGCGAATCGGGGGAAAGACTTCATAAATATTTTAAAAGAGATTTAACAAAAGACCAAATAAAAATTGCCGGTAAATATTTAGGTATAGCATTGGGGAATCTGTGTAACATAATTTCCCTAGATAGCATAATTATTTGTGGTGAATTTATAAATCATTATTCAACCTTTGAAGATGAGATGCTGAAAAGTTATTTGGAAACTGTTTTAGAAACAGCTAAAGCTAATATTTCAGCAGAAAAAATAAACAATGCGGCTTACGGAGCAGCAAAGCTTATGCTTGATAATTATATTGAAAGAGCGAGGTAATAGTTATGAAACTTTCTTCTGAAAAAATTTTGAATTTTCCACTCGCAGATAATCAGGTGGGCGTTTGGTACCTTGGTCAAGAAGGCTTTCTTTTTAGAAGCGGCAACAAGCATTTAGTAGTAGATCCCTACTTAAGTTATTATGTTGATAAAAATTGCTGTGAGTTTGTTAATTGGAAACGGTTATATCCGCCTCCAATGCAGCCGGAGGAGTTAGCCTTTGCGGATGTAGTCCTTTGCACCCATTCACACTATGACCATGCCGACCCTGAAACACTGTCTGCTATTGCAAAAAGTAACCCCGAAACTAAGTTTGTAATCCCTGCTCCGGAATGTAAGATTTTGCAAGAATATGGAATAGATAAAAATAATATTATACCCGCATATGATGGGCAAGAAATTATAATACATAATTTTTCAATAATACCCATTCCTTCGGCACACGAAGAACTGCATATCGATGACAACGGAAACTACTGTGAATTAGGCTACATAATAAAAACTAATGAACAGACATATTTTCACGCAGGCGACATGTGCTTATATGAAGGACTTATTGAAAAACTCAAAAATTACAAAATAGATATAGCCTTCTTGCCAATAAACGGCAGAGATTATTTCAGAAACAAAAATGATATCATTGGCAACTTTACTGCTGCCGAAGCGGTAATTCTTGCAAAAGAAATAAATGCCGAACTGCTGGTTCCAATGCATCACGATTTGTATGAGGTTAATTGTGTAAAAACAGAGGAATTCATTTCATATCTTAATAAATATCACCCCTTCAGGAAATATCATATATTCTCACCTGCTGAGGGTTATATAAGCTTTAAATAATAAAAGAGGAAAAATCAATGAAAAGTGTAGTAATTCACAGCCCCGGTAATGTTACTTTGGAGAATAGAGAGTTACCGAAATTAGAAAAAGGATTTGTTAGAGTAAAGGTAAAGGCCGCAGCGATTTGCGCTACCGACTTGGAAATAATAGACGGAAATATTCCTGCAAATTATCCTTTAACCCCAGGTCACGAATGGTCGGGTATAGTTGTAGAAACCGAAGCCGCTCAGGATAGTCATTGGATAGGAAAAAGGGTAACAGGCTCAAATGATGTTGTTTGTTGCAAATGTGAGGCTTGCAGAAGCGGAAACTGGAGATACTGTAAAGAGTTTGAGGAAATCGGTTTCAAGCGCAACGGAGCTTATGCAGAGTACATAGATGTGCCGGCATACGGTTTGGTAGAGCTCCCCGATTCATTACCCTTTGAGTATGCTGCCCTTGCAGAGCCTATTGGTGTGGCTTTAGGTGTATGGGAGAAAGCAAAGCCTGAATTCGGGAAAACCTGTATGATTTACGGTGCAGGCTCCATCGGTCTTTGTTGTCTTTTGGTTGCTAAAGCAATGGGACTTAGAGATATAGTTGTAGTGGCAACCACAAAGGACAGATTAAAGATTGCTGAAAATTTAGGTGCTGATTTTACCATAGCGACAAAAGAAAACGATATTTTCAACGAGATGAAGAAAATTCATCCCAACGGAACCGATTATATCATTGAAGCAACAGGTGTTGAGGAGTGTATATCCAACAGCTTCAAGCTCTGCAAAAAAGGCGGAAGCGTACTTCTTGCAGGATACGGAAGAGGAAAGAATATGTCTATAAGAATAGATGATATTCACATAAATAATTTAAAGGTAATCGGCGCAGGAAATAACTGGAATCAGCATAAAAATGCCATTGAGTTTATGGATAAATGCAAGCTTGATATGGAGCTTATGGTTTCAGAAAGAATCAAGTTAGAGGAATTTAACAAAGGTATTGAAGATGCAAGAAAACGCCCGATTGGGTTTGTAAAGGCAATCTTCTGTTTTGATGACTGATATGGATAATTATTTTTTAGGACTGGACCTTGGAACTTCCTCGGTAAAGTTATTGGTAATTAACAAAAAAGAATGTGTTGCATGTGTAAAAAAAGCTTACGACACAGCCGATATTACCGGTTGGACCTGTGCCGTCAAAGCCGCTTTGAGTGAACTTAACCGCGTAATATCACTCAATAAAATATCCGCTATGGCTCTTTCTTCACAGGTTGGCACATATCTTGCGGATGGCACTGTTATCTCTTGGGATAGTGCTGCTGGGAAAGAAGAATTAGAGGAAATCAAACAAAAGATTTCCGCCAAGGAGTTTATTAAAGAAATTGGAATGGAGCACCCCGACTTAATTTCTTATCCATTGCCGAGGTATTTATACATAAAAAAGCACTTACCAAAATGCAAATTTGTAATTATGCCAAAGGAATTTCTTATAAAAGAATTCACGGGCAATACAGTTACTGATGCTTTTAGTTATCGAGGAATTGCAAATCCAAAAACAGGAAAATTTTCTGAAATTTTACTAAAAAAATTTAATATCGATTTTGTATTGCCAAAAATACAATCTCCCTTTTCTGTGGCGGGATATGTAACAAAGAATGCTGCAAAGGAATATGGTTTGAGCGAAAATATACCTGTATATGTTGGTTGTAATGACTTTTTTGCAGGACTTCTCGGTATGGGTGTATTAGAAGAGGGCTGTGTGTTTGACCTTTCAGGAACAAGCGAGCACATAGGAATCATATCGTCCGTCAGAAAAAGCGGCGCCTTTGTTAGCGGAGATTATTTCAACGGTTATGTTACCTATGGCGGCACTGCATCTAGCGGACCCTCTTGTGATTTCGCAATTAGTAATTTTTCACTTGACGGTGTTAATGAACGTGAAATACTCAATTCTCCGCCAATATTTTTGCCGTATATAAAAGGAGAAAGAGCGCCAATATATGATACCGACGCAAGGGGCGTATTTTTTGGGATTAACAGTAAAACCGATAGAAAAGCTATGGCTTACTCGGTGCTAGAGGGTATAGCCTTCAGCCTATATCATATAGGCAATGAGCTTGGAATATCTCAATTGCCCCAAATCATATGTGGTGGCGGTTCCTCTAAAGATAAGGTTTTGGCAAAAATAAAAGCGGAATTGTTTGGTTGCAATATTTTGGCTACTGTTAATGATAGCAATTCAGCACTAGGTGCGGCAATTATTGCGTTTTCGGGTTTTGCTAATATCCCTCTAGAAGAAGCAACAGCACCATTGGTTAAATATGAGCTTGTTGCTGAGCCAACGGGTGAATTTGGAAGCTTACTAAAAAAGCGGTATGAAATTTACCTCAGTATATATAAAAACTTAAAAAATGATTTTAAAAAATTAAAGGAGATAGAATAATGAGTTGTGTAATATTCGGCGCAGGTAAAATAGCACGTGGTTTTGTTGGCCATTTGTTATATTTAAGTAACATTGATTTTGTATTCGTTGAGAAGGTTGATTCTTTATGTGACCTTATTAACGAACGCAAACAATACACAGTAAACATTCTTGGCGACAGCTCCAAAAATACTGTTGTAAAAAACGCAAAAGCGCTTAAATTTTCTCAGACTGATGAAATTTCAAAGGCTATTGCGGAAGCCGACTGCGTTTTTAATTCTGTTGGCGGTAAAAATCTTGGCGAAATTATTCCGTTCTTAACCAAAGGAATCGAGTTAAGAAGCAAAGTAAACCCAAAACCTATTAACTTTATCACTTGCGAGAATTGGACCAAACCTGCCGATATTCTGAAAGATGGTATATCTGAGCTTATAAGTGAGGATTGCAGGGATTTCTTCAACGAAAAGGTTGGAATAACAGAGGCTGTAATTATGCGTTCTGCCATTGAATCTACCCCTGAACTTCTGCGTGAAGATCCTCTTATTGTTAATGCACAGAATTTCTGGGAATTTCCCTTTGACGCATCAAGAACTAAAGCCCCAATGCCTGAGGGTATGATTTGCCTTAAACCAATATATGAGTTCACAGGCTTTTTGGAAAGAAAGTTTTATACATATAACGCAGCTAACGGCACTACTTCCTTTGTGGGAGCACTGTTAGGACATAAGTATATAGCGGATGCCGCCTATGATGAACGCATTATAAAGTTGCTCGATGGTGTGTATAAAGAAACAGCTACAGCACTTTCTAAAAAACATAATTTCCCATTTGATGAGCAGTGGGCATTTACTAGAACTTCTCTGAATAAATTGCAGGATAGGAACATTGTTGACTACACCGAAAGAAACGCTAGGGATCCAATCCGCAAATTAGGACCTAACGACAGACTGGTTGGTTCTGCAAGACTTTGCCTTGAATATGATGTAATACCACATAATCTTGCTATTGCTATTGCAGCAGCAATCCATTATGAAGAGCCCAGCGACGAGTTTGCGGTAGCGCTTAAAGAAATGCGTGAAACACAAGGAGTAGATGCAGTTCTTGAAAATGTTTGTAAAATTGAAAAGGATGGAACCTTAGGCAAACTCGTTAAAGAAAAAATCGAATTGATTCGTGAAATGGGATGGTTGAAATGAAAAAAATAGCAGTAATCGGTGCGGGAAAAACCGGACGTGGATTTATAGGTAGATTATTAAAAGAATCTGATAGAGAGATTATCTTTATTGATAAGAACAAAGAATTAGTTACGCGTTTAAACGACGAAAAGCGTTTTGATGTTAATTTCTTCGGCGGTGTAAGAGAAAAAGTAACGGTAGACAATTACATTGCTTATACATGGGAAGATGCTGAATTATATGATGCTGAGCTTATATTTGTATCAGTTTGTGGACAAAACCTTTCAGATGTAGGTACAGAATTGCGTAGGCTGTTAAATACCGATAAAAAATATTATATTATAACCTGCGAAAATGCATCACATCCATCTAAAACTCTTAAAGAGGCAATTAGTCTTAATAATGTTGCAGTTAGCGAGGCTACCGTATTTTGTACCACTATTGAATCAGATGGATTTAACATCAATTCCGAAAATTACCCATATTTACAATGTGATAAGGATTTGTTAGACGGCTATACTCCCGATATTCCATCTGTAAAAGCATTGAATGAATTTTCAAACTTCCTAACTAGGAAACTATTTACCTATAATGCAGCAAGCTGTGTTATAGCTTATATTGGTGCACTGCGCGGATTCACCGATTACGGAGAGGCGGCTAACGATAAGGAAATTCTAGAGCTATTGGATAAAAACTACGCCGAAACAAATGAAGCGATGTGTGAGAAATTCGGATACGATATCGAGGACCAAAGAGAATTTGCAGCACTTTCTAAGGTTAAATTCTGCGACAGAACTATCGTTGATACAGTTGCAAGAAATGCCAGAGAACCCCACAGAAAGCTAGGTGCAAACGAAAGAATTATCGGCGCCGCAAAGCTTTTGCACGAATATAAAAAGGATGCCTCTGTTTTGGAAATGACTGCAGCTGCAGCACTTCTTTATAACGACGAAACCGATACTGTATGGTCTAAAATGAAAGCAGAGAACACAGCTGGTGAAATTTTAGAAAACCTTTGTGGACTTGATTCTGATAGCGCTCTATATAAAAACATACTGAATTACTATAACGAATTCATTTCGAACTAATTGCTTTTACAAATTGAAGGAATGATAAAAATATGATTACCTGGAAAAACAAAAAATTCTATAAAGACGGCGAAGAATTTAAAGTTTTTTGCGGTGCAATGCATTATTTTCGGACTATGCCCGAACAGTGGTACGATCGTTTGTTAAAGCTTAAATGTATGGGCTTTAATACAGTAGAAACCTATTGCTGCTGGAATATGCACGAGCCAAATGAGGGCGAGTTCTGTTTCGAGGGCTTGTGTGATGTAGAAAAATTCTTACTAACTGCAAAGGAATTAGGATTATATGTTATTGTGCGCCCCGGTCCGTATATTTGTGGCGAATGGGAATTTGGCGGTTTGCCTGCGTGGCTTCTTAAAGACGAGTCTATTCGTCTTCGCACCCTTGATCCGATTTATTTAGAGAAGACCGAACGTTATATGAAGGTGTTATTAAAACGACTTGTTCCTCACCTTGAATCTAATGGCGGAAACATCATTTTGATGGCTGTTGAAAATGAGTATGGTTCTTTTGGAAGTTCAAAAGAATACAAAGAATGGTGTACGGAGCTTTTACGCAAAGAGGGAGTAGATGTACCATTCATAACTGCCGATGGCGGTAGTAGTTTATGTTTAAATGGCGGAATGATTGATGGCGCTATTCCAGGTGTTGATGTGGGATATGCCGATGGCATTTCAAAAAAAAATGTTTCAGAAATTGAAATGCGAATGCCGGATGCGCCGATATTTTATGCTGAACATTGGATTGGATGTTTCAGTCATTGGGGAAGACCCTATAAAATATACGACCCTAAATCCGTTGAAAAAGAAGTGCGTCAACATTTAGAATTTGGTAATAATTTCAATCTGTATATGTATCATGGTGGTACTAACTGGGGATTTTATAATGGAGCAAATCTTTTCCAATCTGAAGATAATTGCGTAGTGGATGATTATTTTGCAGATATCACTAGCTACGATTACGATGCTGTCCTCACAGAATGGGGTGGTTGTACCGAAAAGTACTTCCGTATTCGCGACGTGATGCAGGAGCATTTAGGCTATGAGCTTCCTATGCCACCGAAATCTGAATTACAAAATATTGGAGATGTTGAGTTAACCAAAAAGGCTTCTCTTTTTGATAATCTGAACAACATCGGTAATTATTTTAAAGATGATGTGGCACACAATATGGAGCATTACGGACAAAATCTTGGCTATATTCTTTATCGCTGTGAGATTAAACCGGAACAGAATATAAACATAGTGGTGCTTAAAGATGTTCGTGACAGAAGCCACATTTATTTTAATGGAATCCACCGTGCCACTATTGACAGAAATGATAAGAAGCCTTACTTGGAAGTAGATGGCTATATGGAACAAGGCGGTACTCTTGAAATCCTTGTTGAAAACCAAGGACGTGTAAATTACGGAATCAACCTTTTAAAGGGAGATAGAAAGGGTATTCTAGATTGTGTTTATATTTGTGGCGAAGATCTTCCTAGACAAATCCTTTGCGATTGGGAAATATACACACTTCCAATGTCGGATTTATCAAAATTGTCATATGCTGGCGATAGGTTTCCTGCATTCTTTACGGGAACATTCAAAGCCGAAGAAAAGAAGGACTGCTTCATTCATTTAGAAAACTTCACTAAAGGATTTGTTGTAGTTAATGGTTTTAATTTAGGTAGATTTTGGAACATAGGTCCACAGTTATCGTTATATCTGCCTTGGCCTCTGTTAAAAGACGAAAACGAGATAACAGTTTTTGAAGAAGAAAGCGTAAAAAAACCTGTTATTTCAATTCGCGATTATCACATTTTAAGCGGAGATAAAACCGAAAAACCAAAAACAGTTCTGTAAAAAACATAGAAAAAAGTAAAAAAAGGGTGACAAACCGAAGCCTTTGTGTTATAGTATTACAAAGGCTTCGAGGAGGTCACCCTATGAATTTTTTAGAGGAAAGAATAATTAAAGACGGTATTGTAAAAAAAGGCAACGTACTTAAAGTGGATAGCTTTCTTAATCATCAAATGGACGTTACTCTGATTCGTGAAATCGGCAAGGAGTTTCACAAGAGGTTTGCTGATAAACCTATTACCAAAGTGCTTACCATTGAAGCATCGGGAATTGCAATAGCCTATGCTGTTGCTAATGAGTTTGGTGTTCCAATGGTATTTGCTAAAAAATCAAAGTCAATCAATATAGACGGTGATATGTATGTTGCAGAGGTAGAGTCCTTTACTCATAAAAACATTAGTCAGGTTATTGTATCTAAAAAGTGTTTAGATAATAACGACCGAATACTTATTGTTGATGATTTTTTGGCAAACGGCTGTGCTCTTCAAGGGCTGATTTCTATTGCTGAGTCTGCGGGCGCTACGGTTGAAGGACTTGGCATTGTAATAGAAAAAGGATTTCAGATTGGTGGCAAGGTTATAAGGAATCTTGGGTTTGATTTGCAGTCACTTGCAATAGTAGATGGAATGGATAGCGAAACAGGCAAAATTATTTTCCGAGAACAGAACTAATGGTTTAGAACATAAAGGTGGGATTATGTGGTTAAGTTAGGTAATGATTGGGACGAAATATTAAAAGACGAGTTTGAAAAGCCTTATTATATAATTTTGCGAGAGTATCTCAAGGCAGAATATCATAAATATACCATTTACCCACAAATGGATGACATTTTCAATGCCCTGAAATTCACCTCTTTTAATGATACAAAGGTTGTAATTATCGGTCAAGACCCATACCATGGCAAAGGTCAGGCTCACGGGCTTTGTTTCTCTGTAAAAAAGGGGATAGAACAGCCACCTTCACTAAAAAATATATTTAAAGAACTTTCAACAGATGTTGAGTTTGAATCTCCAAATCACGGCTACCTTACCCAATGGGCACAGCAGGGAGTGTTAATGCTCAACACCGTGCTCACCGTTCGTGAAAGCCAGCCAAACAGCCACAAAGGCAAAGGCTGGGAGAAATTCACAGATCGAGTGATTGCAGAACTCAACAACAAAGAAACGCCAGTTGTATTTCTGCTGTGGGGTGCTAATGCTAAAGCTAAGGCTAAGGTTATTACAAACCCAATTCATCACAAGCTTGAAACGGTGCACCCAAGTCCTCTTTCTGCATATAACGGATTTTTCGGCTGTAAGCACTTTTCAAAAGCAAACGAATTGCTTATTGCTTCCGGTCAATCTCCAATTAACTGGCAATTATCAGAATAAAGCTGAACAACCGCCGGTGCTTTTGCACCGGCGGTTGTTATTATATATCTAGTTTGGTTTTTCTGGCATATGAGAAGATGTATTGCTGAATTATTCCTTCAATACCTTTACAGCCATGAGGCAATCCTTTTGGAAATAGTATCGGCATAGCGCGTTTTATCCATACATCTTTTGGGAACGCTTCTGCAAAGCCCAGTCCGAATAATAAAGTGCAGTCTGCAACCTTGTCGCCCACACCGTAAATTTTTGTAAGCTCTGCTCTCGCTTCTTCTATAGGAAGGGTGCGTATGTAGTTGAAATCAATATCACCGTCAGCGACTTTTCTTGCAGCATCTAAAATGTATTTCGCTCTAAATCCGCATCTTAACGGAGCCAATTCTTCAACTGAAAGCTTTGCAATAACCTCCGCAGAAGGGAAGGAGTAGCCGCTTTTTAATTTATTTCCGTAGGTTTCACAAAGCCTTTCGATTATACCCTTAATTCTTTTTATGTTGTTATTTTGCGATATAATGAAGGAGCATAGAGTTTCCCAAGGCTCTTGATTAAGCACCCTAACACCGTTGCATAGCATATACATTTTAGAAAGTGTTGCATCTTCTGTTATTACCTTTTCAATGCTTGCGTAATCTCTGTTTAAATCTAAATAGTGGCACCATATGTTATTATAATCCTCTTCGGTTGTATCGTAAATTGTAAGTGTGCCGTCTAATAGCGTTAGTTCAATTTCCTTGCCATATGCAATTCCGTACCAACGACCGTTTTCTTTTTCAAACCACCTGAACGCCTGTCCGCAGTCTAAGGTTTCGGAAAGATTCAAGCAGTTTATATTTTTAATTTCTATATTCACGTCCTCACCTCATAATAATAATATACCACATCGTTTAATTTTTTGCATTAAAAAGAATTGCATATTAGAGAAAATTTTGCCAAACATAGTTTATGAGTCTATATAACGGAGGCATATTATGATTAAAGGTGTAAATAAGCAAATAATAGAAATCAACGAAACCGAGAATAAAATATTTGAAAAAGCTGTTCTTTATGTTAGACCTGAATATGCTGAGCTATCTGACACCAAGCTTTATAATTCTGCAAACGAGTTTATTGAGGAAATATCAAATTCTGATTTATGGTATGTTAACACTCAACTTAAAGAGAGAGGGCGCGAATTAAGCAAATCGTCAAATAAATTGATTGCTTCACTTTTGGCAACAGGACTTATCGTTACTGCTGTTGTAATAACACTTTTAGTAATTTTGTAAAATTTCTTGAATTCAGAATTTTAATTGTTATAAGGTAATTTGTTGAATATATACAATTTTTTTGCATTATATTAACTTGTTATATATTAAATGGAAAAATACAATTTAAAATAATTCAAAATGTTAAAATAATCCATTAAAATTTACTTGATTTTTCGTACAAATGTGATAAAATAAATTAGGATTATTCACGATATTGGCAAAAGTATTGTTTTTTAATGTTAATAATAACCAAAAAAGCAGATCTAAATTTTGGCTTTTTTCATAAATTATATCCGCTGCTTGGTTATTTATCATAAAATATGATATTGCTATATCAAAAGTAATTTTGCGAACAATCAATTTTTTTAGGAGGCTGAACAATGCGCAAAAGGGTAATTTGTTTGGGGATGAGTCTGTTGCTTTTAGTAACCAGTTTCTCCGCATCATTTACGGCATTTGCCAACCAAAATGCAAAAACCGATACTCAGCTTAACGAAGAAACTCAAGCGGTTGTAGATGCATTAAATAGCAGCTCTAAACTGAGCTCCTATTACGATTACTACAATCACCATATTTCTGATACAAGCCATATCGGTTATGTTTCCGTTAAGGGAACCGACTTTACAAAAGCGGATTCTTCAAAAATAGAAGAAGTCGATGGTGTAAAGGCAGTTGTTTTGGATTCTGGCAACGAATGGGTTGAGTATGAAATCGATATACCCGAAGATGGAAAATATGGTATATCAATCGATTATTATCAAATGCCCCATAAAGAAAAAGATATTGAGATTACAATTAAGGTAGACGGAAAAATACCTTTCATAGAATCTCAACAAATGGCTTTGCCAAGGCTTTGGGAAGATGATATCGATCCCGACAACGTTCCCGAAGGTGCGTATTTCGAGTGCTCTGACAAAAACGGTGCGGCCGATGATATCCGTCCATCACAAAGGGAGAAGAGTATATGGACCACCAGAGATCTTATAGATTTGCGCGGTTCATATAGCGAGCCTTATCAATACTATCTTACTGCCGGAAAACATATTGTAAGAATGGAGCTCGAAAGAGAAGCGGTAGCAATAGCATCTATTTCATTCGGAAACGATGCAGATGCAATCTCTTACAATGATTACATTGCTCAGTTCAGCGATGCCGATTATGTTAAATCTGCAGATGGTGAGGATTTAACCATTAAACAGCAGGCAGAGGAAACCTTCTCTAAAAACAATATTACTCTTTATCCTACATATGATAAATCAGGAGCTTCAACAGAGCCCAACGATCCTGCTTACACTAAACTCAATACCATTGGTCAAGCCAACTGGTCTACAAACGGATTTGAGTTTGTGTGGAAGGTTAACGCAAAGAAGGCAGGTCTTTACAAGCTTTCTATTCGCGCAAGGCAGAATTTTAATGAAGGTATGTTTTCATACAGAGCCTTAAAGATAAACGGAGAAATTCCTTTTAAGGAAGCTGAAGCCATTAAGTTCAAATATCGACAGGGCTGGTATATGCTCACATTAGGAAATGGCGATAAAGAAAATCCCAAGGATTATTATGTGCATCTTAATGAGGGAGAGAATAGCGTATCTTTAACCTGTACCACAGGTGATATGGACGCTGTTCTTCGTAACATTCAGCAGTCGGTTCTTCAGTTGAATGAAATATATCGTCAAATTATTTCTGTTACATCCGTACAACCTGACGTTTACCGTGACTATACTCTTGATCAACAAATTCCTACATTGGAAGATGACCTTAAGGCTGCTGAGAAATTTCTGAAAGAAACATCTAAAATTGTTCAGAACATCACAGGAACTGCAGGCTCTCAGGCATCATCAATAGATTATGTTACAAAAATCGTTGGTGAATTAGCTGTCGATCCTTATATTATTCCTGAGCGTTTATCCTCGTTTAAAGCTGCAATAGAAACTTTGGGCGGCCTTATCACTACAATTGGTAAATTGGCTTTGGAAATTGATTATTTGGTTTTCCAGCCCGTTGACGAAGCAACTCCTCCAGTTGGCAAAGGTTTTATCAATTCTCTGGGCTTTTCTTGTCAACAGTTCATTTCTTCATTTACTGTTGATTATAATATGACAGCCACCGACGGTGCTACAGCTGACAAAGCAGATATTGTTAAAGTATGGGTTAGCACTGGTCGTGATCAGGCAAATATTATAAACAGACTTATTAAAGATAATGCAGATAAGCTTGTTACTGCAGATGGTAAGAAAATTTCAATTCAACTTAGTATGGTTGATACCGGTGCGACACTTATAAGAGCAACACTCTCCGGTAAAGGTCCGGATTGCGCCCTTATGATAGGTGAAAACACTCCTATGGAGCTTGCTGCCCGTGGTGCATTGTTGCCTCTTACCAAATATAAGGCTGCGCTTGCAGATCAATTCTACGAAAGCGCATGGACCCCCTTCTATTATCAAAATGAATTGTATGCCTTACCTGAAACTCAGGTATTTGACCTCATGTTCTACAGAACAGACGTATTTGAAGAAATGGGCATTGAGCCACCAAAAACCTGGGACGATTTCTATTATGTAATGGAAATATTGCAAAATTCTAATCTTGTGGTTGGTGTTCCTGAAATTGACTCTGCTAACGCGGGTGTATCTGCTGGTATTAGAACATTTGATAAGTTCCTGGTTCAAAACGGCGGTACATACTATAACGATGATTTAAGCGAAACATTATTTACCACCGAGAAGGGCTACAGCGCATTCGAAAAATGGGTTGAGTTATATTCAATGTACGGTTTAGATAGATCTTTCGACTTCTATAGCCGTTTCAGAACAGGTGAAATGCCTTTAGCTCTACAGAGCTATACTTCTTATAACCAGCTTAAAACCGCAGCACCTGAGCTTAACGGTTTATGGTCTATAGCTACTATTCCCGGTACCAAAATGGAAGATGGAACAGTCAACATAGGCCAAACTTCAATTAATGCAGGCTGTATTATGCTCAAGAGCGCAAAAACCAAAAATATTGAAGAAGCTGCTTCTGTATTCTTGAGTTGGTGGGTTAGTGCAGATACTCAGGCTGAATATGCACGTGAACTTGAAGCAACTTTGGGTGTTGCAGCAAGATATAACCCTGCAAATAAAGTTGCCTTTGAAGCTTTAGGTTGGACAGCTGATGAAGCTGCTGTTATCACAGAGCAGTGGGAGTCGGTTACTGCCATGCCTGAAATTCCAGGAAACTATCTGTTAAAGCGTGCAATAACCAGTGCCTTCCGTTCTGTTATGAACGGTAAAAACACACCGAGACGAGCACTCACAATATATAACACTGATATTAACGATGAAATTATGCGTAAGCGTATTGAATTTGGTATAGAATAGGGGGAGGACAGTTAAATGAGTAAAGAAAAGAAAATTAAAAAACGTCAGCCTCTTACTACCCAAACTCCTTTTATAGTGCTCTTAGCACCATATCTTGTGTTTTTCTTCGTGTTCACAATTTTACCTGTGCTTTCAGCTATTGTTTTAAGCTTTACCGACTTCAATATGGTAACCATTAACAATTTCGTTGGTTTCGATAATTACATAAGATTGTTTTTATCTGATGAAGTTTTCACAATAGCATTAAAGAACACACTTGTTTATGCACTTGTGTCAGGCCCCGTTGGATTTATATTAAGCTTTGTTATCGCTTGGTTTATTAACGAGTTAAACAGAGCCGTTAGAACGATTGTTACATTTATTGTTTATAGCCCTGCTGTTGCCGGTAATATTTTCTTTATCTGGTTGTACATATTCTCTTCAGACAGCCGTGGTCTTATTAACGATATCCTTATGAAGTTAGGCCTCATTTCCGACCCTATCGAATGGTTGTCAAACACCGATTATGCCTTCGGTATTGTTATGATTGTTATCATTTGGCTGAGCTTCGGTACAGGCTTCCTATCATTCGTTGCTGGTCTTCAGTCGTTGGACCGTGCCTACTTTGAAGCCGCAGCAATCGACGGTCTTAAGAACCGATGGCAGGAGCTATATTATGTTACCTTCCCGCAAATGGGTCCACAGCTTATGTTCGGTGCAGTTATGTCAATTTCGGGTGCATTCGCTGTTGGTAATGTAAACAGGCAGTTGACCGGTTTTCCAAGTACTGATTACAGCACTCATACTGTGCTTTTACATTTGGAAGACTACGCAACAACCCGTTTCGAAATGGGTTATGCATCAGCGATTGCCGTTGTACTGTTTGCAATGATGCTTTTGTTCTATGTTATAGTTCAAAAAGTTCTCAGAAAATTCTCAGATTAAGGAGGTGGAATAAATGGAAAAAATGTCACTTTGGCGCCGCATTAAGTTTAATTACAGATCAAAGAAAAAAGTTTTACTTTCAAGATCTCATGCAGGTAACTTCGGCGTATTCTTGTTTTTACTTCTTATGTGTGTATTTATGGGACTTCCACTTGTATATGCACTAATTCAATCAATTAAGCCTATCGACGAAATCTTCCTTTATCCGCCTCGATTTTATGTTAAGAATCCAACCTTTGATAACTTCGTACAGGTTGTAGCGTTGGCGGGTAACCTTTGGGTTCCGTTTTCAAGGTATCTTTTTAATAGTGTTTTTGTTACGGTAATATCTACCGGTGTTTATCTAGTTATTGCATCAATGGCTGGTTATTCGCTTGCAAAGGGCAATTTTAGAGGTAGGGATGCTATTGGTCAAACAGTTACCCTTACTCTTTTGTTCCGTCCCGAAGTTACAGTTATTCCCGCCTATTTTATAGTTGCAAAATTAGGTATGATCGATACATATTGGTCTTTACTTTTGCCACCGTTAGCTAGCTCAATGGGTGTATTCTTAATCAAGCAGTTTGCAATGACTGCTATTCCAAACGATACATTAGAAGCTGCACGTATTGACGGTGCTAGCGAATACAAAATTTTCTCTAAAATCGTTGTTCCCGGTATAAAGCCTGCTATGTTAACAACTGTTATATTCACATTCCAATCTTTATGGAACAGTGCAGGAACTTCTCAGTATATATTCAGTGAAAGTTTAAAGCAGTTACCAACCGTTCTTCAAACAATTGCGCTTGGTGGTATAGCCCGTACAGGTGCTACAGCAGCTGTTAGTGTTATTTCTATGTTACCGCCTATTATAGTGTTCTTGATTTCTCAAAGCTCGGTTATGGAAACAATGACACATTCCGGTATGAAATAAGGGGGGGCAGATATATGAAAAAGTTTTTAAAAGTTTCTTTGATAATTGCTATTTGCCTTTCCATAGTTTCTTCATTTACTGTATCTGCTATATCTACTGAGTTTTCTCCTTATTTAGGTTATGAATACAACTCATACGACGAATCGACAGCAGCGCCAATCGGCTATACTGCAACCGAAAGCGTTTCGGGTAAAGATATAGATTTTACAGTTGATTCTAAAAGCTTCACCGACATTTGTACCGATTCACACAATCCCGATTATCCGTCATTTTTCATTCTTGATGGTGTGAACGGCGTTGTGTACAAAACAGACCATTCCTTGAATGTTAAATCTGTATTTGATTCTTTTACTGATTCAAAAGGTAAGAGCATAAGCATTAAAGGTGCAAAAAATATAGCTTGTGATTTTTCTGATTCATATTTTTATGTGTATAAGGACAACAAAATATATGTAATCAATTCTCTTTCTAAGGCAATCAATGTAATAGACGCAGTAGGTGTAGTATCCATATCTTCCTATTACTCTGGATCTAACAGTTATATTTTAGCTGTTACTAATGCTAAAAAAGGCGGCATTTCTGTTTATTCACAAACAGGTAAGTTTATCAATACATTTGATGTTGGAAAATCGCTTAATGATATTTCGTTTAATCCTGAAGTATTACCCCCTGAACCTCAACTTGTTGCGATAGACGGTGGTGATAATAAAATTCTCGGTCTTACTCCCGTAGTTGAATTTGATGCTGATGGTAATGAAACAATAACCGGTATTAACTGTGATGTTAGTTATGATCTTGATTTAAATTTATCTCAAGCCAAATCAATTGCTTCAAATGCCTTTGGTGATGCATATTATATCGCATTGGCGGATAACAGAATTGCAAAGCTTGATGTTTTTATGGGGGAAGTAACATTTATAGAAGGCTCTAACATTCCCAAAAATGCAAATTTACCTTCTATGAACTTTGATGCAATTTGTATATCAAACCAAGATGATATTATAGCCTTAAGTAATGATAAAGGTCCTCAAATTTGTGTTTTCAACAACAAGGGCGGATATGTTAAAGAAATCAATTCTTTAAGCATTTCTCTTAACTCTCCAACTGATTTGTTGTATAAAAACAATCATATCTACATTTTAGACAGTGCAAATTCACGTATCTTAAAATTAGACAAAAACCTTGATAAAATAATTGATATTTTTGCTAATTTCTATGATTCTGAATCCAATGAATACATTTCTTTCTATGGTGCAACTGGTTTAACAATAGATAATGATGAAAATTTCTATATTGCAGATACCGAAAACTACAGAGTAATTACTGCAGATAACAAAGGTAATGTAAAGGTAATTATATTACGTCCCGACGAGCAATTGCAGGATACTGACGCGCCTTTCCGCGCAACCAAAGTTATGTTAGACCGTAAAGGTCAGATATACGTTATTTGTGACAGTATCAACCTAGGTGCATTTGTTTTCAACCAACAGGGTGAATTCAAGAGCTATTTTGCCTCGAACACCGTTCAGGCAACTGCTGACGTTCTTCTCAATTATGTTCGTAAACGTTTTATGACCAGGGAACAGCTTAAAGCACTGAAAAAGAGCACACCTGTTACTTTAACTAATTTTGATATAGATGCTCAGGGCTTTATCTATACTGTTACCGCAACTGAGCAGAATGAGAGAAATACCGAATTCGAGGGTATGCTTCGCAAACTCAATTATCAAGGTGATGATATTTTCGAGTTAAGTGAGAATTCAAAAGGCTTTGGTGATTACGAGTGGGATAGAGAAACTAACACTAATACTTCTTTCTCTGACGTTGACATAGACGACGATGGATATATCAATCTTATAGATACCGGAAGAGGTAAGATATTCCAATATTCACCGGATGGAGACCTTATAACAATTTTCGGTGGCTTCTCAAATCAGCTTGGCACTTTTGCTAATCCTGTAGCTATTGAAAGTGTTGATAAAAGGATTTATGTATTGGATACCGAAAATGATTCTATTACAATTTTCGATCCTACTCCATATACAATTGCATTGCACAAAGCATATGGTTTGCTAGATAGTAGCGATGCTGATTTAGCGCTCACGGCTTGGCAGGATGTTCTAAAATACAATACCAACAGTCAGTTCCCTTATTATGGTATGGGCAGAGCCTATGAAATGAAAGCAGATTATGAAAATGCTATGAAATATTTCAGGCTTGCCAATGCTAAGGAAGAATATTCTAAATCATATAAAGAATATAGAAAAGATTATGTTGCTGAAAATATTTGGTGGATGGCACTTATAGCAATTGCTGCAATAGTTGTTATTGTGTTTATTGTAAAACTGTTTAACAAGCATATGGTTGCAAAGCACGGAGAAGCATTCTCACCCCTTGAAACCAAATGGGGTATGCCGATGTATGTATTGCTACATCCGGTAGATGGTTTCGAACAATTCAGAACAAGAAACATACAATCTGTACCGATTGCATTTGGTTTGGTTATTTGTTGGTTCTTGGTTGAAGTTCTACAGTTCTTCAACACTGGTTTTGCTTTTAATTCCAAACGAGCTGTTGACTATGATTTGTTTGCAAATATGATAGGAACTATTGGCTTATATGTACTATTTGTTATTGCAAACTGGGCAGTATGTACACTCCTTAATGGTAAAGGTCGTATGAAAGAAATTCTTTGTGTTACCGGTTATGCGCTTACACCCGTTATAATTACAACACTTATTTCAATTATATTGACAAATACTCTTACCTTGGATGAGTCTGCTTTTGTTTCAATTATCACAGTTTTAGGTTTACTTTGGGCTGCTATAATTCTTCTGCTAGGCCTTTACACCATACACCAGTACTCCTTTGGTGGAACCCTTGGTTCTGTATTATTGACAATATTAGGTATGGCTGTACTAGCATTACTTATTATATTGTTCTTCACATTGTTACAACAATGCTATTCGTTTATATATTCAGTATATTCTGAATTGAAATTACGCTGATTTCAGCACTGATTATTGAAGTGGAGGTTATAAAATTGAATAAAATGACTAAAACTAAGCGAAATCTTGTGCTGATTTTAATGTGTGCATTACTCGTAGCTATTGCTATGTGCCCTGTTTCTGCTACTCAGGGCACATCAGGAGTAGTTAAAACTTCTAACACACAAGCCGATAGTGATTACAGTTATATGCAGCTTTCTGCCGAATATAGCGAAGTTGCCTCAACTGAAAACATTTCTATGAGCGCAGATTTCAATACAGGTTCATTCGCTGTTAAAAATTTAAATAACGGTTATGTTTGGTATAGTACTCCAAACTCAACTGAATATGACGGTTTCTCGAAGGGCGAAATTGAACGTTTCAGTAAATCTGATATTATTGTTAGTTTCGTAAATGCTGAGGAAGAGGTAAAAACCGCTCGTGTTAATTACCTTGACTATGAGGAGTTATTATTAACTGAGGTTTCGTCAATCGATAATGGTATTAGAGTTTTGTACACCTTTGAGGTCGACCTTTCGAGTGATAACGAAAACAGTGAAAGCTCTTCAGATGCAGATGGACAATCATCAGAAGGTGATAATAGCGAAAGTAAAATTGTTCAAGTTAAAGTTCCTGTTGAATATTTTCTTGAAAACGATCATTTTTCTGCTAAGGTAGATATTACCGCTGTTGAATGTCCTGATGATTTGATTATTACTGAATATAACGTATTACCTTATTTTGGAGCAGGTAGCTGGGTAGATGACGGTTATATTTTCGTTCCTGATGGTAGCGGTGCGCTAATATCATTTAAAGGCCACGAAAATAGTAGTTCTACTTATGAAGAAATGGTATACGGTGATGACTTATCTGTTTTCAACAGTGAAATTACTGAATTAGCAACTGAAACAGTACGTATGCCTGTTTTTGGTATGATTAACGGTAATGACAATGCGTTTATCGGAATAATTGATGAAGGCGCTTCTTCTTCCTCAATTTTAGCATCACCCACCAGCGCAGATAAGGGCTACAGTACTGTTAGTGCAAAGTTAAATTACAAACTTACTTCTTCTTTACTAATGTTCGGTAAATCCTATTATGATAAGAAGTATGTTTACAGATTAACCGATGCATCAGATGATGTAACAAGCTTCAAGGTTGATTATTATCTGCTTAATGGCAATGATGCTGATTATGTAGGAATGGCTAATGTTTATCGTGATTACTTACTTGAGAACGATCTTCTTGCACAAAACAATATCGAAAAGCCTTCTTTAAATGTTGATATATATGGTGCCATTGATGTAAAGGCTAATATCTTAGGTTTTACTTATAGAAAGCTTCAAGCTCTTACTACATATGAACAAGCAACTAGTATTGCAGATAAGCTTACAGAAGCAGGTATCAATAATTTATCACTTAGATACAAGGGATGGGCTAATAACGGTATTACAAATAACAAAGTAATAAAAAATGCTAAAATTATTGATTTACTTGGTGGTTCCAAAGGTTATACAAAACTTCAGAACTATGTAAACAATAAGGGCATTCAGTTATATACAGATACTGAGTTAACAACCTTTACAGATGATAAAATCAAATATGCTGCAAGAACAGGCTTCTCAGAAGTATATTACGAATATCAATATTTAAGATCTGTATATGCATACGACTTAAATGGATATGCAAAAATGAAGCTTAATCCTTCATATCTTTTGAACAATGCTAAGGGCTATTTTGAAGCTTGCAACAAACTTGGCAACAAAAATGTTTCAATATCTGATATCACAGATACTGTTTATTCGCATTTGAAAAAGGATGAGAGTTTTTACAGAACAAAATATGTTACCGAGGTTAAAAAGGTACTTGAGTTGGCAGGTAGCAACAACTTAAATGTTGCGGGAGATACTGCAAACGATTATGCATTCAAATATCTTAATAAGATTTATAAGGCACCAATTTACAATAGCGGTTATGATATTTTTGATTCCGAGATTCCATTCTATGAAATTGTACTTCACGGATATATTCCAATGACCGGTGAGCCGATGGTTCAATCAACCGACTCTCAAGTAACATACTTGAAGTGTGTTGAATCAGGTATGGAGTTGCTTTGGAGTGGTATTCACGAGGAATCTGAAATACTTAGCGATACAATTTACGACGATCTTTATGGTTCAAATTATGCCTTATGGATAGACGATGCTGCCGTAAAGTACGCAGAGTATCAGCCTTTATTGGAAAAGGTGTATAATCAAGCTATTGTTGACCACAAGGAGATACAAGAAAACATAACTCTTACCGAATACGCAAATGGCATTAAGGTTTACGTAAACTACACAAATTCGAGTGTCAATATTGATGGCATAAAAGTTCCAGCTAAGAGCTTTAAGTATAAGGAGGTATAAGAATGAAACTAAAATCAATGAGTCTTGCAACTAAAAGTGCATGGACTGCTCAGTTATTTATACTTCCGTTCTATCTTGGCTTTTGGTTCTTCTTCTTATCACCCCTTATTGAGTCGTTTAGAATGAGTTTAAGTGAAATTACTATTGAACCGGGTAAAGGTTACATTCTGAATAATATCGGTTTTGCAAACTATAATACAGCGTTTTTTGAGGATGCCGAATTTACAACCAACTTGGTTTCTTCTTTAACCGAAATGGCTTGGAAGGTACCTGTTATTATAGTTTTAAGCTTATTCTTAGCAATAATTCTTAATCAGAAGTTTCATGGTCGAGTATTTGTTCGTGCTGTATTTTTCTTGCCTGTTATATTTGCATCAGGTGTTGCGCTTCAAATCGTTAGCTCCGACTCTATTGCAAGCAGTGCATTGACAGGAAGCGTTGTTTCGGGTGGCGAAATCAATCAGACTACTGCACTTAACGATTTGCTCGTAAATGCTGGATTTAGTGCTGATATTGTTAAATATGCTACCAAAATTGCTAATAGCTTGTTCTCTATGGTATGGCGTTCGGGAATTCAAATGATAATTTTCCTTGCAGGCTTGCAGAGTATTTCACCCGCCTTATACGAAGCATCTTCAATTGAAGGTGCTACATCGTGGGAAAATTTCTGGAAAATTACACTTCCAATGTTAGCACCTACTATAATGCTTAACCTGGTTTATTCTATTATTGATACTTTTACCGACACCACAAACAAGGTAATGATACAGATCGATAATCTAATGGACTCCACCAAAACTCTAGGTCTCTCAGCGTCATTTGCTTGGACATATTTCGTTTTAATTGGAATAATTCTTTTATTGGTTATTTCTATATTCGGCGCAATAACCAAGCGTACATCTTAAGAAAGGAGGATTAGTTTTATGTTTGATACAACCAGAGAGTTCTTTGAGCAGAAAAAATATAAGAACCCATACATTTTAAAACAAAAAAGCAAATCCTTCGTTATTAAGTTTGTCTTACTTCTCTTTATAATAGGTCTTTCGTATTTATTCTTGTTTCCACTTCTCTATATGATTGTTACTTCTTTTCAAGACCCAGCAAATGCTAACGATCCATCTGTTATTTGGGTTCCAAAACAACTATCATTAGCAGGTATAATCGGCGCGTGGACATTATTGGAATTTAAAGATGCTGCAGTTTTGACATCTATTATAACAGTGTTTAGTTCAGCAGCGGCAATTGTTTCTTGTTCTATGGCAGGTTACGGATTTGCACGTTTTAACTTCCCGTTAAAAAATGTAATATTTGTATTTGTTGTTTTAACAATTATTGTACCTCCGCAGACCTTGATTATGTCAACCTACCTAGATTTCTATTTCTTCGATTTCGGCGGGTTGCTAAGGCTTATACCTGGATTTGATACACTTAATTTACTTAATACTGCTTGGGTATTTGTTCTTCCTTCTATTTTCGCTGCTGGATTAAGAAATGGATTGTATATATTCATTTTCCGTCAGTTCTTCTTAGGTCAACCTAAGGACTTAGAAGAGGCAGCACGTATAGATGGTTGCGGACCCTTCAAAACTTTTATCAGAATTATGGTTCCTTTGGCGGGACCGGCTTTCGTTACAGTTATTCTATTCTCAATTGTTTGGCAATGGAACGATTACTATAGCTCTGCTATGTACTTTATTAGTGATGTTAAGCCAATATCTGTTATGCTTAGCAGATTAGAAGCAGCTATGCAACTTGGTGAAAATGCGATTTTAGGAGCGGACAAAACTAAGTTTGAGATTCGTATGTATATGATGAGTGGCGCGTTGCTTTCCATTCTTCCTCCATTGCTTTTGTATGTATTCACTCAAAAGTTCTTTACAGAAAGTATCGAAAGAACAGGCCTTGTTGGATAAAGTCAATATTTGATTAAGAGATATGAGAATATCCTAAAAAAAGCAGAGCTATTTGCTCTGCTTTTTTATATTGTATATTTTAAAATTCTATCATATAACCATCAACAGGTATTAGTGATAGAATATATCCGTTAACTCATTGTCTTTATCTATTGCGTTGTTGTATTGAACAATGTTATAATCTTGCAACAGCTTGCTGTAGCCCGATTTTTCGCCATTTTCATAATATTTGCCGTTTTTATCAATATAACCAAGATTATTGATAACAGGCAATTCTTTAGATAAAGCAAGTAAATAATTGTTATATGGAGTTGTTTTTATGCCCGCAATTTTTAATAGATATGAAGACAAATAATTCGCACTTAAACGCTCTATATAGGCATCTTCAATATCATAATTTGCCCATATGATGAATGGAGTGATATATCTTGTTTGCCGTTGCTCAATTGTTGCAGAATCAATGTCATCTATATCCATTATTTCTTCATAAAATTCTTCTTCAATACTTGGCTGATGGTCGCCGAACATACATATCACAGTGGGCTCTTCAACGTTTTTAAAGTATGTTATCAATTCTTCAAAGGCTTCGTCTGAGCGTTTTAGCAAGGAAAGATAATTTTCGGTTTTGGGATAGTAATTATCGGTAGATGTCAATTTTACATCTACATTAAAGTTTGAAAAACTTTTTGAATATCCGCCGTGATTCTGCATTGTAATATTGAACATAAAAAACGGTTTATCGGTATCTCGCGATTCGTAGTATTCAATAAGTTTATCGTAATTGTATTCATCGCTAACATATTGTCTTAATAAAACATTTTGATTTGGATATGCAATGTTACACAAATTATTAAAATATTCATCGTTACTACCGTTTCTTATGTAGTCAAGCAATATAGATGGACGTATTACAGAAACGATATTGTAAAAGCTGTTAAATCCCAAAAAATTATAAACAGACTTTCTGTTCCATCCGCTTGTATAATATGGATGAAATGCATTTTTAGAATATCCAAGATTACCGAGTGTAGAAACAAGAGATGAGGTATTTTCCTTGATGTATAGCATATAAGCATTACTGCCGGCAGGGAAGAAGGAGGTACTGTTTCCTGTTAAGAATTCATATTCTGTGTTACTTGTGCCTGAGCCGTGTACTGGCACATAAAGATTACCTTTAACCACATTTTCTGTTAAACTATTGTAAAATTGCAAAGGGTTTTCATTGGTTCCAAAATTTCCGCATACCGACAGATCTGCAAAAGATTCATTCATAATGCATATTACATTTGGTGTACTGCTCTTGCTATCATCAATTTCGCTATTATCAAAATCTTCTGATAGTGAGTATACAATTTCATTAACCTTAGCCGAGTCGTAGCCTTGTGGTTCGCTTAAATACATATACTTTGTATTAAGACAAAAATTAAGTAAAAATCCTGAATTTTTATATCCTCGTGCCTGATTCCAAAAGTCTGGCTCAAGCCCACAATTAGCAAATATATCGGTAAAGAAAAATATAATACATACCGAAAGCATTGCAAAACCTGATGTAATTCGTGAAATGATTTTGGTAGATAAATGCATTCGTGGAGTTTTCAGTTTAAACCCAATTACCATTATAGCTGTTAAAAGTATAATTGCTACTGCCACTTGGTAGTTTATAGAATAATCGTAGGAGGAAGCAACCCCCTTAGCGGTTGATATACTATAAAAATCCATAGGTACAAAGGGTGAGCCTTTATACTTGTATATGTAAAAATGAGCCAAGCCAAATATAAAAAAGATAGGATTAGTTGTTATTACCGAAAGCCTATAACTACCTGAAAACGCAAATACCAAAGCATAAAACAGCAAGTACAAAAAATAATTATTAAAAAAATCAACAAAATAAAAATCATATATGAAAACACCATTTAAGCATTCCACCATTGTGATTGACACAATAGGAAGAAGAAATAAAATTACTGTATTCAATATGTTTTTATGTCTAGGTTTAAGCTCGATGTCGGTAGCAAGAATTATGCCGGTTAATATTGAGCCGATAATTGATAATATAAATAAAAGCGGTCCGAAAGAAAGAATTTCATCAACGAAAAATTCATCTTTAACAATTATCAAAAAGCTCAATAATGCTATAGTTAATATAATAGATGAGACTAATTTCGATTTCTTTGTTTTTAAATACATTTTATGCCACCTTGATTTTATATGCGGAATAAATTTTGTGCTATACTAAAGAAGTATAGCACAATAATTTAATTTCGTATAAACTTAATTGCTAGTAAAATTATATTAGATACCAGAGCCGTTACAACACCAAATATCCAGTATATAAACCCAAAAGAAATAATTTTACCTGGCGCAATAATTATCAATAACGTTATTAAAAATACCGATATTGCAGCAAATATTAAAAAGTGCTTATTTTTATTGTTGAAAGAGACAAGCTGATTGTTTGTGCGTGAAATGAATGCTGAGAAAATGTAGGTAATAGCCATAGTAAAAAAGGTGAAGGTGGTAGGTGAAATCCCAAAAACACCGGCTAACGAATATGATACCAATGCAGTTAGAGTAAAAATCGCTGCCCTGAAAATAATATCAAACAGGAAAGAGATTTTAAATATCTCAAAATCGTTATCAATAATAAGGTTTATATCTTGGGATTCTGAGGGTTCATAAACCAGTCCCAATGCCATTGCTGAAATCGAAAATAGAGCAATAAATATAATTTCAGGTGCTGTAATTAGTTGCACACCAAAAATCAAATAGCCAAGAAGTATAGATAAAAGAATTCCCAGCGAAGCAGAGAGGAAGAATTTTATAGATTTTGAGATGCAGCCGTAAATGCCGCGACAATCTCTAACCGAATCAACAACGGTGGAGAAGCTATCATCTTCAATTATAACCTCAGATGCGCATATTGCTACATCGCTTCCCGTTGAGCCCATAGAATAACCTACGTCGGCAGCTCTTAGCGCTTCGGTATTAGAGAGGCTATCACCTGTAATAGCAACATTGTGTCCGTTGTTTTTATAAGCAGATATGATTCGGGTTCTGTGCTGAGAATTTACCTGGGCGAAAACTGTGAAATTATCAATATTCTGACATAGCTTGTCATCATCAAGCTCATCTAATTCCTCACCGGTTAAAAGTTGCGATTCATCATTTGCAATGTTAAGTTTCATAGCAGTAATAAGCGCTGCGCTTTTATGGTCGCCTGTAATCATTACAACCTTCATTCCTGAATTCTGACAGTCAATTACCGAAGGTCTGGAATCTAAACGAGGGATATCTGATAAACCAAGTAAACCAACAAACTGAAGATTATTCTCTAGTTCTTCGTTTGTAAGGCTTATTTCATCATCTTCTAATAATTTAGTTGCAACACCAACTACCCGTAGATTGTGTGCACTCATTTCCTCAGATGTTTTTATAAAGTTATCACAGTTGTTAATACAATTCGGAATTAACATCTGTGGTTGACCTCTTACAATAACATATTTTTTACCATCAATTACATTAATGGTAGTCATTGTTTTCTTTTCGGGGTCAAAGGGTAGTTCGTACATTCTTGGATAAATGTTATCAAGGTCGTATTTATTCAGGCCTAAATATTCCATAGATGCTGCAATTATAGCGGTCTGAGTTGCATCACCGGATTGAACAGGGATACCTTTTACAATACTGACCTCACCATCACAACAAAGCGCTGCCAGTCTTAAAAGCATTTTATAATCACTAGTAATTACATCAGTAGTTACATTAAGAAGCTCGCTACCGTTGTACATTTGTGTAAGCAGCATTTTATTTTGAGTGAAAGCACCGGTTTTATCAGCACATATAACATCGAGCTTTGCAATGTTGTCAACTGTTTTAGATTGATATATAGAAATACCTTTGCGCTTCATTCTGTCTATACCGCGAGATATAGAGGCTGTGGCTAATGTTTCTATAAAAGAGGGGATAAAGGCAATTCCCAAAGCTCCAACAAGCATTAACGATGATGCTAGTCCGTGCATAAATTTGTATTCAGTGTAAACTGAGTTGATTGTACCGAATACAACGGCTATAAGAAATAATAATGCATATATAACGGTAGCACCTATGCTTATAAGCTTGCTAAGTTGGGTTAATCTTTGTTCGATTCCAAGAGAGAATTCCTCGTTAGTGCTTTCTAATTTTTGCAATTTCCCATACTCAGTGTAGTCTGTGATTTCGGTTATAATTGCTATTCCGCTTCCCGAAACCACATAAGAGCCTGCATAAATCATATTGGTTCTTTCTGTGATTGCAGAAATTTCTTGAGGTAAAAATTGAGCATCCTTTGGTGTGGGAACGCTTTCGCCTGTAACCGCAAATTCATCACAGTGTAAATCGTTTTGGGTAATCAATCTTGCATCAGCTGGTATATAATCTCCCTCTTCAACCTGAATTATATCACCTGGCACCAAAAGGCTGGAAGATATTTCGCAGACATTACCGTCTCTTAAAACTTTCACAGTTGATTTTTCAATAGTTTCGCCTTTGTTTATTTCCAATTTATATCTTCTGGTTACAAAACCGCCCAAAAAAGCTTTTACACCGGTTAAAAGAAGCAAAGCAATAATTTCAAACAAGGTAAAAACATTAAATATTAAATGGAACAACAAAGCTACCATAATGGCAATTACTAAGATGTAGTATACCGGCTGGTGCAATTCGTCTAGTACATATTTTATAAGAGAATGTCGCTCTTTTTTGCTTTCAATTTTTGAATTGATTTTTTCCAGTCTTGCAGAAGCTTCTCCGTTAGTAAGACCTGTTTTAAGGTTGGATTTTAATTCTTCTATAACACTTTCTGTGCTGCTACTATGCCAAATCATATATTCACCTTTAGCTTTCATAAAATTACATACATATAAATTATAGCAAACCCAAATATATAAGTCAATCATAATAAATTGCGAACAATCAGAGAAAACTAAAATAAAATAAAAAATTTTAAATTAAGTATTGACAATTGTAGCTTTTATTGATATAATACACAAGTCGTCAACATTTGATCCATTAGCTCAGTTGGCAGAGCACTTGACTTTTAATCAAGGTGTCCGGAGTTCGAATCTCCGATGGATCACCAATAAATCCATTCGCTTTATTAAGCGAGTGGATTTTTTTGTTTTATATGTGTTGTTATTTTCTTTTTTATATGTTATAATTATATGAAATATATATAGGGGATTGGTAAAATGGTGATTTTAGGCATTGACCCGGGCTATGCTATAGTCGGATATGGTGTTGTGAATTATACGAATAATAATTTTAAACCCATTAACTTCGGCGCTGTAACTACACCTGCGGGTATGGATTTCCCAAAAAGATTAGAAATAATTTTCAGTGGTATAAACGAGATTATCAAAGCTAATAAGCCCGATGCCTTATCTATTGAAAAGTTGTATTTTAATACCAATACCACAACCGCTATTGATGTGGCTCAAGCGAGGGGAGTTATAGTACTGGCGGCAAAGCTGTGTGGTGTGCCTATATATGAATACACCCCATTACAGGTGAAACAAGCGGTAACAGGTTATGGAAGAGCTGAAAAGCATCAAATTATAGAGATGACCAAGGCATTATTGGGGTTAAGCAAAGCCCCAAAACCCGACGATACTGCCGATGCTTTGGCTTTGGCGATCTGTCACGCACATACATCGGGTTCATTATTAGGAAAACTTAAAACATTGAGGTAGTTTATTATGATATATTCAGTTCGAGGAGCGCTAGTATATACCGACACAAAGACAGCCGTTATTGAGTGTGGGGGTGTTGGTTTTCGTTGCAATGTAACCCATAAAACATTAGCACAGTTACCGTCGGTAGGCGGCGAAGCTATGCTCTATACCTATCTAGCAGTTAGAGAAGATGCTATGGATCTTTACGGTTTTTATGATGTATCAGAGCTTGAGTTTTTTAAACTAATAATTTCTGTTAATGGAATAGGACCTAAGCTTGGTATTTCAATACTTTCCGATTTCACACCGAAACAACTTTGTATGTTCATTGCATCGGGAGATGCAAAAGCTATTTCAAAGGCAAACGGTGTTGGTGCAAAAACAGCGCAAAGAATAGTTCTAGAATTAAAGGATAAGGTATCTAGCGGAATGCAACTCGGAGAAGCCGACACTTATGTAGGAAATGCCACCTTCAACGGTGGTGCATCAGAGGCAGTTGAGGCTCTCGTTTCTTTAGGCTTTACTCAAGGCGAAGCGGCAAAGGTAGTTTCACAATGTGATCCACAAATGCCAGTTGAAGATATCATAAAAGAAGCGTTAAAATCCAACCTGAAATAGGAGAACTGACATATGGATAATATGGATTTTGAAAATAGATTTGTTTCCCCCGAATATACAAGCACTAACGATGAAGATGTTGAACTTTCGCTCAGGCCAAAGATTCTGAGCGAATATATCGGGCAGGAAAAGGCAAAGGATAATCTTGATATTTATATCAAAGCAGCGGTGCAGCGTAAAGAACCGCTGGATCATGTGCTGCTCTATGGCCCTCCCGGACTTGGTAAAACCACCCTTGCAGGTATTATTGCCAATGAAATGGGTGTTAATTTCAGGGTAACTAGCGGCCCTGCCATAGAAAAGCCAAAGGATTTAGCGGCACTGCTCACTAATCTTAACGACGGTGATGTTCTGTTTATTGATGAGATTCATCGACTTTCGCGCAGTGTTGAAGAGGTTTTATATCCCGCTATGGAGGATTATGTTCTTGATATTATCTTTGGTCAGGGTCCATCAGCTCGTTCTATACGTCTTGATTTAAATCATTTCACTTTGGTTGGAGCTACCACCCGTTCCGGTCAGCTTTCCGCTCCGCTAAGAGATCGTTTCGGTGTGCTCTTGAGGCTAGAGCTTTATACACCCCAGGAATTGGCAGAAATTGTTACTAGGTCTGCGGGAATATTGGGAATTGAAATAGATAAAGATGGTGCATTGGAAATTGCCTCCCGCTCTCGCGGTACACCTCGTATTGCCAACCGTATGCTCAAACGAGTTCGAGATGTAGCTCAGGTTTACGGTGAGGGTATTATTGACACGAGAATTGCATCTTTAGCGCTGGATAGATTTGAAATTGACGAGTTAGGCCTTGATTATTTTGATCGCAATTTGTTAAGGGCAATTATTGAGAAATACAGCGGCGGTCCTGTTGGACTTGATACACTAGCGGCGGCTTTGGGCGAAGAGGCGGTAACAATAGAAGATGTTTACGAGCCGTATTTAATGCAGATTGGATTTTTAACAAGAACCAGTCGCGGCAGATGTGTTACAAAAGCTGCATATGACCACTTGGGCATTAAGTATGAGGGTCAACAGCAATCACTTTTTTAACTAAAGGATATTTTATATGCGTTTTGTTAATGATTTTTATGATTATGAGCTTATAGATGCGGTAGCAGGCGAACGTCTTGAGCGCTGGGGTGATATCATTCTCATTCGCCCTGATCCCCAAATTATATGGGATGGCGATAAAGAATCAAAGCTTTGGAAAAGTGCTCACGCAATTTACCATCGTTCAAAATCGGGCGGCGGAAGTTGGGAAATGCTGAAAAAAGTTCCCGATGTATGGAGTATAAATTATGGGGAGCTAACCTTTCGCTTAAAACCTATGGGCTTTAAGCATACGGGACTTTTTCCCGAACAAGCGGTAAATTGGAGGCTTTTACAAGAAACGATTAAATCGGCTAATCGACCAATTACGGCACTAAATCTATTTGCATATACCGGCGGTGCTACCTTAGCTTGCTTGAATGCCGGTGCGGCGGTTACTCATGTTGATGCTTCAAAGGGAATGGTGCAATGGGCAAAGGAAAACTCTGTGGCTTCAGGTATTGCAGACCGCCCCGTACGTTGGCTTGTGGATGATTGCATTAAGTTTGTGCGCCGCGAAATTCGCAGAGGGAACAAATACGATATAATAATTATGGACCCGCCGTCATATGGCAGAGGTCCCGACGGAGAGGTTTGGAAATTTGAAAACCAACTTGCAGAACTGTTAGATTTAACCTCTCAAATTTTTAGTGATAACGCGTTGCTTTTGCTTATAAATTCATATACTACAGGTATGTCGCCAACAATAATGAATTATATGGCAAAAAATGTTTTTGATAAAGGGAGAAATGGTGAGATCGTGACCGATGAAATTGGTCTTAGGGTTACAAATAAAGATATTATTTTACCCTGCGGTAGTACAACTATATGGAAAGCTGCTGATATTTAATGAGCAATATAATTGAATTTAATGATGTTTGTTTTCAATACGACGAAGAAGAGGGCACACAAACTATACTTGATAACTTTAATTTAAGTATAGAGAAAGGTAGTTTTGTATGTATTCTTGGTCATAACGGATCGGGCAAATCTACCGTTGCCCGTCTTATGAACGGACTTCGTATACCTGCTTCGGGCAGTGTGTTGGTAGATGGCTTGTCAACTGCAGACGAAAAAAATGAATTTGATATAAAAAAACGCGTAGGTCTTGTGTTTCAGAATCCTGATAATCAAATCATAGCTACTATTGTTGAAGATGATGTTGCATTCGGGCTTGAAAATCTTGGTGTGGAATCCCGCGAGATACGAGAGCGGGTTGATAATGCATTAAAGTCTGTTGATATGTATGAATACAGAAATAAGGCGCCACATCTACTTTCGGGTGGTCAAAAGCAAAGAATTGCCATAGCAGGCATATTGGCTATGGAGCCTGATTGCATCGTTCTTGATGAGCCCACAGCAATGCTTGACCCGTTAGGCAGGAAAGAGGTTTTATCTACAATAACCAAGCTTAATAGGGAAAAGGGTATCACAATCGTACTTATAACTCACTATATGGACGAGGCGGTTTTAGCCGATAGGGTGGTAGTTATGGACGACGGTCTTATAATTCTTGACGGAACTCCAAGAAATATTTTCTGTGAGGTTGAAAAATTACGCTCTGTGGGGCTTAGTGTACCTCAAACTGTTGAACTTGCTTTTAAATTAAAGGATATAGGCATTAACCTCGCAGGAAATATATTAACCGAAGAAGACTGCGCCGCTCTTTTGGCTGATGTGCTTAAAAAGACCGTTTGATAATACACGGAGGAATAATAATTGGCATTTTTAGAGGTTAGAAATCTAACACATTTATACGGACAGGGTACACCCTTTCAAACCAGTGCTATAGAAGATGTATCTTTTTCTGTAGAAAAGGGCGAAATAATAGGTATAATTGGGCATACAGGTAGCGGAAAATCCACTCTTATGCAACATTTAAATGGTTTGCTTAAACCCGATTCAGGCAAAGTTATTTTAGATGGTGTGGATATTTGGGCAGAGCCTAAGCAAATTAAAAAGATTCGTTTCAGAGTGGGTATGGTTTTCCAATATCCTGAGCATCAGCTATTTGATGAAACTGTTTTTAAAGATATCTCCTATGGTCCGCGAAATATGGGACTTTCAGAGAATGATATTAGTGAAGCGGTATTATATGCGGCAAATTTGGTTGGATTAAACGATAATTTACTGCAAAAATCTCCTTTCGAGCTATCGGGAGGGGAAATGCGCCGTGCCGCAATTGCAGGAGTTTTTGCGATGCGTCCCGAAGTAATTGTGCTAGATGAGCCCACAGCCGGCTTAGACCCTGTTGGTAGGGATTTAATAATGTCGCGAATTACCGAATATAGAGATACAACTAATGCCGCAGTATTAGTAGCCTCTCACAGCATGGAGGATATAGCTCGTATATCCGACAAGGTGCTTGTAATGAACGAGGGTAAATTATATATGTTTAAAAGCACAAAAGAGGTGTTTTCGAACACAAAAAAGTTAGAAGCTGTTGGGTTAAACGTGCCGCAGATAACCAAAATTATGTTAGGTCTAAAAGAACGCGGTATTAACCTTGATAAAACTTACTTAACAGTTGATTCAGCTGTTGAAGCTATAAATGAATATGTTAATGGGGGTAAAGGCAATGCTTAAAGAGATAACCATTGGTCAGTATTACCCCACAAACTCTATTGTTCATAAGCTTGACCCGAGACTTAAATTATTAACACTGATTTCATATATTGTTTTTATATTTTTAGCTAAATCTTTTTTATCTTTGTTATACGTTGTTGCCTTGACATTAGCAATAATTTTGCTTACAAAGATCCCCATAAAGACATACTTAAAGAACATTAAAACTATTTTACCAATTATAATAATTACTTCAATTTTAAATGTGTTATATGTTAATGAAGGTGCAACTATATTTAAGTGGTGGGTTATAAATATAACAACAGGTGGAATTTCTAAAGCAATTTTTATGGCCATTAGAATAATTGTGCTTATTATAGCAAGTGCTATGCTAACCTATACAACCACTCCAACAACACTTACAAGTGCAATTGAATCTCTGCTTTTACCCTTAAAGCATATAGGGCTGGGCAATGCGGTTCACACAGTAGCTATGATGATGACCATTGCGTTAAGGTTTATTCCCACACTTATTGACGAAACCGAAAAACTTATGAATGCACAAAAAGCAAGGGGCGCTGATTTTGATTCTGGCAGTCTTTTAAGCCGAGTTAAAGCACTAATCCCTATTCTTATACCGCTTCTTATTTCTTCAATACGTAGAGCATTCGATTTATCTGAAGCTATGGAAAGTAGATGTTACACCGGCTCTCACACCAGAACTCGAATGAATGTATTAAAGCTAACAAACAATGATTATGTTGCAATACCTTTGCTAACTGTCGCTTTTGGTTTAGTAATTCTTTTTAATTATATAAACTTATTTTAGAGGTATGCTATGGCTCGATATTTATTGACAATTTCATATAACGGCTCTGCTTTTTGCGGATGGCAAGTGCAGCCAAACGGCATGTCTGTTCAGCAGGTGTTGGGCGAAGCTATTACAAAGGTTTTTGGCATATCACACGGAGTCACAGGTTGTAGCAGAACGGATTCAGGTGTACATGCTAAAGTGTTCTGCTGTCATACCGATATTGAAACTAAAATGTCGCCGGAAAAAATCTCATTGGCACTTAACAATAATTTACCGGATACTGTAGCTGTAAAAAAATGCGAAGTTGTTAGTGATGATTTTCATGCAAGATATAATTGTATAGGGAAAAATTATATTTATAAAATTTGGAATTCAACGTATCTTGACCCATTTTTGGATGGCAGAGCTTATTGGTATAAGCATAATTTGGATATAAAACAAATGCAATTAGCTGCGCAATTTTTCTGCGGGGAACACGATTTTTCAGCTTTTTGCGCTGCGAATACTAACATTGTAGATAAGAAAAGGACAATTACAGAGTGCTCTGTTACAGAGAAAGATGGCCTTATTGAGATTTCAGTTTCTGCCGATGGATTTTTATATAATATGGTTCGTATAATTGTGGGCACACTTATTGAAGTTGGAATCGGTAAAATTGATCCATCCGAGATAATTGAGATTATTAAAAGTAAAAACAGGGAAAAAGCGGGATTTACTGTACCGCCACAAGGCTTATATTTAAGTAATGTTTTTTATGGGGAGTGATAACAATGGCTGAATATAAAAGGAAGAATGTAAAAAAACTAAAGGCTCAAAAGCCCAAGCGAAGCTCAGTTGCTGATAATTATAAAGTTACTTCATTCGGCAACGATGGCTTTGCAGACGATATTTCTGTAAAAAGCGCTAAGGAAGCCAAGGCTGAAAGACGCTTTGAAAAGAAAAAAGAAAAATATCTAAAGCGCGAACATCCACAAAAGCGTGTTGTTAACTCCTCTAGAACTCCCAAAGAGCTTAATCGTTCAAGTAACCCACTTGTAGTAATGAAAGGCAATAAAAACGCCAAACGTATAAAAAATCTTACTTCTTTGGCAACTGCAGTAATAATTATTGCCATTTTGTTTTCTATAAATGTTTTATCACCAACCGGAATAGCTGATTTACTAAAGTGCAGCTTTTCAAGGATGGGCAGCGGCTCTGGTTTTCCTTTAACGGTCAATGGCGGAACAGTATTTGACGTAAAAAATATAGATGGTTGTATTACAGTTTTATCCGATACACATATCGAAGTATATAATTCAGAATCAAAGGAGCTACTTTCAGAGCAGCACAAATACTCTTCGCCAAAAATTATTGCCTCTAAAACGCGTGCTTTAATTTACGATCAGGGTGCAACAGAGTTATCGGTTTATGATGTAAGCGGCATGGTTTTTAAGCGCGAAATGAAGGAAAGCATAGTTACTGCCGCAATAGGCAGAAACGGAACCTACTGTGTGATTACAGACCCCGAAAATATTGCCGCAAAAGCATATGTTTATGATAAAAATAATAATCTATTATATAAATGGGAATCCGAAAATGATTTAATAAACGCCGCAGCAGTGTCTAATAGTGGTAAATATATAGTTCTTGCAACTGTTAACGCACAAAACGGCGAATATTTATCACAATTAAAGGTGTTTAACAAAAAAGATGCAAAGCCGATTAAAGAAGAAAAAGCAGATCAGCTTATTTATTCTGTCGAGCCGTTAGGCAGTGCTGATTTTGTCATGCGTTTAGGTAACGATTTAAAAAAATACAGTGCCAACAATGGTACAATGAATGATATTTCTGAAGATGCAATTCGTCAAAAATATAATAATCATAATGGCGAAATTGCACTTATTTCAGCTTCAGGTGGTAAAACAGACAACTTTGCACTTTTCAACAATAAATTTGAAAAGAATCGTGAGTTTAAGATTATTTCGTCTCCAAAAAATATAGCATGGAATAATAATTATCTTGTTTGTTCAAAGGATTATTCGCTTTACGTTTATGATACTAACGGTGCAGAGATAAATAAAATTCAAACGAGCTCACCGATAGAGTGGTTTATTATAAATAAAAACAAAATTATTGCAGTTAGCAATTCTACTATAGTTAGTTATGAAGTAACAGGAGGGGATAATTGATGCATATTGTTCTTGATTTAATTGTAGTTGTTATTATCGTTGTAACAACCCTTATAACAATGAAAAAAGGCTTTGTAAAATCCATACTTAGTATTGCAAGCTTAATTTTAACACTTGCTATAATTTCATCATTCGGGCAATTAATTGCCGATGCGATCTATACAGGATTTGTTGAGGATACGGTGGTTTCATCTGTTGAATCAACACTCGATAAACAGATTGAAACAGGTGAGGCTGCTATGGAGGAAATATGGGAGAGCTTGCCAAAATTTATAACTAATTCTGCTGAAAAAAATGATATTAACACCGACAGTATTATTGCTGATATAAACCATGGTCAAACGGCTAAAGATATCGCACTATCGGTTAATAATAATATTGTTAAGCCCTTGGTTTTGCCTATGCTTTTGATAGTTGTTGATATTATTTTGTTTACAGTACTTATGTTTGTGTTCAAATTGTTATCAAAAATGATATGTACGCTATTTAAAGCGCCTGTATTAAAAAGCGTAAACAAGGCATTGGGTATCGTTTTGGGTATAATTAAAGGCTTAGCTATTTCAGTTCTTGTGTGTTCTGTTATTGCGTTTATTGTAGACATCAATTCTTCACAGCAGTTTTTAATTTTTAATCAGGCAGTGATTGAAGATTCATATATTTTTGGGAAATTGGCAAGCCTTATGAACATAACTGATATATATATGGTTTAGATGTGTTTATAGCGTTTAAAGAAAGGAATTTAATTGGCTTATGCTAAAAATGTGTTCAAAATGCGGAAAACGTCCTGCTATAGTTTTTATTTCTGAAATGAACGGAAATTCAAATGCTGAGCCTCGCGGCCTTTGTCTTGTATGTGCCAAAGAGGCTGGAATCAAACCCATTAACGATATGCTTAGCAATATGAATCTCAGCGACGAAGATATTGAGGGAATGAGCGAACAGCTTATGGACGTTATGAGCATGAGTGAGGATATGGACGGATTTGAAATGGGAGGAGCTCAGCCCTTTCCGTTTTTAAATAACCTGTTCGGTACTGTATCGGGCGGTGAAAATACTTTAAATGATGATACAAAAAATAAGGATAACGAAAAAAACACCTCAAAAGATAAAAAGAAAAAAGACCCCAAAAAGCCTAGATTTTTAGGTCAATATTGTACCAATCTTACCGAAAGAGCAAAAAAAGGCGAGTTAGATAACATAATCGGCAGAGATGCAGAGATGTATAGAACAATTCAAATATTATCCCGTCGCTCAAAAAATAACCCCTGTCTTATCGGTGAGCCCGGTGTGGGTAAAACAGCAATTGCTGAAGGTTTGGCAATAAGGATAGCTGCCGGTGATGCGCCTGCGCGTCTTTTAGATAAAGAAATACATCTTTTGGATATGACAGCGCTTGTTGCAGGAACACAGTTCAGAGGTCAATTTGAAAGCAGAGTAAAAGGTCTTATTGATGATATTAAGAATGCGGGCAATATTATTCTTTTTATAGATGAGGTCCACAATCTTGTTGGAGCGGGAGATTCTGAAGGCTCAATGAATGCAGGCAACATTTTAAAACCTGCTCTATCTCGCGGACAAATTCAGGTTATCGGTGCCACAACACTTAAGGAGTACCGCAAGTATATTGAAAAAGATTCCGCTTTGGAACGCCGTTTTCAACCGGTTATAATTGAAGAACCGTCAATCGAGGAATCGGTTAATGTTCTTCTTGGTGTTAAAGGGTACTACGAGGGCTATCACGGTGTTGAAATTCCCGACGATATTATAAGAAAAGCAGTTCAATTATCGGAAAGATATATCAATGATAGATTTTTGCCCGATAAAGCTATTGACCTTATGGATGAAGCCTGTGCTTGTGCGAGTCTTAGAAATAAAGCAGTAGATAAGCTGTATATTGTAAACAAAAAAATCGGTGAGCTTGCAAAAGTAGAAACCGAGCTTGTAGAAAATGTTGAAACTCCCGATTACGAGAAGCTTGCGGAAATAAAATCCGAGCTTGCAAAATATAGGGGAGAGGCTGAATCATTATATGCCCCTGCCGCTGAAAACACTGTTACCGACGATGACCTTGCTAAGGTAATTGAATTATGGACGGGAATACCTGCATCAAAAATAAAAGAAAGTGATCTTTTAAAGCTTTCCTCATTAGAAGATGAAATGAAGCTTCATATTATTGGTCAGGATGATGCGATTAACAATGTAGTTCGTGCTGTTAAACGTTCAAGAGTAAGCATAACCACCCATCGCCGACCTGCATCATTTATATTTGTAGGGCCAACAGGTGTCGGTAAAACAGAGCTTGTAAAAGTGCTCTCCGGCCAACTTTTCCATACCCCTGAAACTCTTATACGTCTTGATATGTCCGAATTTATGGAAAAACATTCTGTATCCCGACTTATAGGAGCTCCTCCTGGATATGTGGGCTACGACGACGCAGGCCAGCTTACTGAAAAGGTTCGCAGGAAGCCATATTCGGTAATATTATTTGATGAAATTGAAAAGGCTCATCCTGATGTTCTAAATATTCTTTTGCAGATTTTAGACGATGGCAGGGTAACCGATGCTCAGGGGCGAGTAGTGAATTTTGAAAACACAATAATTGTAATGACCTCCAATGCAGGCAGCGAAGGCTCAAACAATCCTATGGGATTTGGTAAAACTGTGCAAAGCGCGGTAAAAGAAAAGGCAATTTCAGCACTTGAGCAATTTCTTCGCCCCGAATTTATCGGTAGGGTAGATGAGATTGTTGTTTTCAATCCGCTAACTAAAGAAGATTTTTCAAAAATAGCAGAAATTGCCTTGAATGAGTTAAGTGCGGTTTTAAAAGAGAAGAAAATTATCTTAACTTTCAGCAAAAAGGTTTGCGATTATATCGCGGAAAAATCTCACGGTGGTAAGCGTGGGGCCAGAGATTTAAGAAATTTTGTGCGCAAAGAGATTGAAGATAAAATCGTGCAGTATATTATCGATAATGCTCAATTAAGCGGAATTTCTGTAGAAATAAAGAATGACAAATTACAATTTTCAATTATTTAATAAAAAATTAAAAAAAGCTCTTGATTTTTAATGGGAATTATGTTATTATAATTCCTGTTGAATGCAGGTGTAGTTCAATGGTAGAACTCCAGCCTTCCAAGCTGGTCACGTGGGTTCGATTCCCATCACCTGCTCCAGATAAAGCACCGACCAATTGCGGTCGGTGCTTTTTACCTATAATTTAAAGCTCCCTATTATATGCGCGAAATCTTATGCGCATATAATAAAGGAGCTTTTAAATTATTACAGTATTATACAAATCAATCCGCTACAGCCTTCGTTAATTACACGTTCTAAGGTTTCCTGTAGGCGAACTCTAGCATCCGATGGCATACGTGCAAGCTTTGTATGAAGTCCTTCATTTACGAGTTCATTTAAAGATTTTCCAAATATATTTGAATCCCAAATTTTAATTGG
>JAZNRT010000033.1:0-6924 GCA_045590875.1 Acutalibacteraceae bacterium | reverse complement strand
TACATATAGCTCTTTGAGTTTAGATGAAATCGGATGGTTAATATTTATCTCCAAAACAACATCTGCTTTTACCTTTTGTTCTGTTGGCATAGCGTTAAGCACTTTTTCCATTTCTATAGAAATTGCACCACCGCTGGATAGACAAACAGGATGATTCTTAAGCTTATTAGTAAATTGAACACTATGAACAGATTCGCCAATGCTATTCTTCATCTCTTGGAATAGTTCTTTGGCATCCTCATTTTGTTTCTTTATCTCGTCTTTTTCCTCCGCAGTATCAATATCTAGGTTATCGGAAAGAACATTTGAAAAGCTTTTCTCGTTATAATTCATAAGCATTTGAAGCGCAAATTCATCTACATTATCCGTAAGGTAAAGCACCTCATAGCCTTTATCCTTAACAGCTTCTACCTGTGGTAACATATCTATTTTATCAATAGTTTCGCCGCTGGCATAATAAATTGATTTTTGCTCATCATTCATTCGTTCGCAATATTCATTAAGGGTAACATATTTCTTTTCGTTGGACGAATAAAACAGCAATAAATCCTTTAGTGTCTCTTTATTTGCACCGTAATTAGCATATATACCGTATTTAAGTTGAATTCCAAACACCTTATAAAATTCTTCGTATTTTTCTCGCTCGTTTTTAACCAATTTATTAAGCTCAGCTGTGATTTTCTTTTCGATATTCTTAGATATCAATTTCAATTGATAGTCATGTTGTAGCATTTCGCGGGATATATTAAGCGATAAATCAGCGCTATCCACCAGACCTTTTACAAAGCTATAATAATCCGGCAGTAAATCGGGGCATTTATCCATAATAAGAACACCGTTGGAATAGAGCTGCAGCCCTTTTTCATAATCTTTTGAGTAATAGTCAAAGGGTGCGTGTTTAGGTATATAAATCAGGGCGTCATATGTTACCTGACCTTCAGTTTTGCTATGGATAATATGAGTAGGATCATCGAAATCCATAAATTTTTCTTTGTAAAAACTGTTATATTCATCTTCACTGATTTCGCTTTTAGTTTTTTTCCACACGGGAACCATACTGTTAAGGGTTTTTGGCTCTAAAACAGTCTCGTATTCATCTTCACTTCCCTCTTTTTTGCGACGGCTTTCCATATTCATAATAATAGGATAACGAATATAATCGGAATATTTTCTTACTAAAGCGCTAATACGATAGCTGTCTAAGAATTCATCATATTTTTCTTCTTCGGTATTATCTTTAATATGCAGGGTTATAACAGTGCCGTTGGTATCTTTATCTGTTTCGGTAATGGTATACCCCTCGGTACCGTTAGAAGTCCAAAGATATGCGGTATCACTTCCGTATGCCTTACTAACTACGTTTACCTCGTCGCTAACCATAAATGCGGAATAAAAACCCACACCGAATTGACCGATAATGTCAACATCATCTGCCTTTTGGTTATCATTTTTGAAATTGAAAGAACCGCTTCGGGCAATTGTACCAAGGTTGTTTTCCAGCTCATCTTCTGTCATACCGCATCCATTATCACTAATTGTAATAGTACGCGCATCTTTATTAAGCTCAATATGAATTTGATAATCCTCGCGTGTGTAACCAACAGAATTATCGGAAAGTGAACGATAATATAATTTATCCAAAGCATCGCTTGCGTTGGAAATAAGCTCTCGCAGGAAAATTTCCTTATGAGTATATATAGAGTTAATCATCATATCTAATAATTTTTGCGATTCTGCTTTAAACTGTTTTTTCTTCATTATATTGCATCTCCATTTAATAATTAGCACTCTATTATCAAGAGTGCTAATTATAGTATAACTCAAATTCTTAGTTTGTCAAGTATGAAAATGAGCAGCCGATTTTTTCGACTGCTCATAACATCAATACAACGTAACAACCTTTTCTTTAGGTGGTGCAGATGGGTATGCTTCAATTATTTTTAGAACAGGACCTTTGCCCTGATACATTTCGTTATATTCCATTTTTAGCTTACCCTTAACCTTCATCCACTGCCCTGAAGATACAGATGGCGCATCTTTCCAGTTAGCAACTATACCTCCATACTGTATATCGTCTGCACAACAGGTCATGATATGCCGCCCAATGGCAAATTCCAACTTTGCCATATTTTTGTCTTTAGCGCAAATTCCTAAAAACTCTAAGGTTTTGCCCACATAATTTGAAGTGTTTTCCATTAAATCGTAATACCATATAGCAAAATCCGTATCTGCGATTTTAATTATGTCAGCATTTATGTCAAACGGCAAAGGATCGGCAAATTCATCATATTCAACATGACCGTCTTTGAACTCATATGCAATTTGGGCTTTTCTGCTAACAGAACGAACGATTTTATGAAGTTCTTCTAAATCGGTTGATTTTGTGCATCTGTTAAATACTACAAGTTCGCAAGCATTAAATTTATCAGCAACGAGCGATCGCATATTGCGGTTATACGAGATAAAATTTTCGGCTTCACAAAAACATATTTCCTGATAAATAATCCACTCTTTAGGCATAGCAGAAAACAATGATTTCAATTGCCACATACCATTGTATTCGACAATAACTCTACGCGCGCCAAATTCCTTTTGCCAAGTGTTAAGATTTGTTTCAGTTAGATCTTCTTCGTTCTCTACAACCTTACAATAAACATTCGATGAAGCAAAAAGGTCGGCCTCATATTCTGCTTCCCCTTCTTCGCACATTAGTAATAGTGTATTTTCACCTGAATTGAAACGGCTATCCTGTAATGTTTCCTGAATAAAAGTTGTTTTTCCGCTATCTAGAAATCCGGTAAATAAATATACGGGAATGTCCATTATTTCACCTCAACACCAAATAGCTTCGCTAGATTATCTTTATTGAGCTCTGCGCCAATTACGCAAAGCCTTCCAATAACAGCTGAAGAACCGCATCTAACATCAGGTTCTGATGGTACATAATCGAAATGTATCCACGAGTCAACACCCGCAACAATACCTTTGGCTCTTAAAATGGTACCGTATTTGGCAGAATCTTCAAGCTCTTTTAAAGCTTTTGAAATTTCGTTGCAACTGAAAATCTTTGCAGTTTCTACACCCCAACTATTAAACACATCATCAGCGTGATGATGATGATGATGTCCACAACCACAATGCTCGTCATGATGATGGTGATGCTCGTGTTCACACTCGCAATGTTCTTCATGATGGTGGTGACCGCAATCAGGGCAAACTGTTTCCAGTTCAAGGTTGTGTAAATCATTAACCAAAGTGTCCTCATTTTCCATAACAGCCAAGATCTGCACACCGGTTAGCTTGTCCCAATCTGTTGTAATGATTGTGGCGTTAGAATTGTGTTCACGAAGTGAATAAAGGCATGTATCAATTTTTTCGTCAGTTAAACCTACTGTATGACTTAAAACTATTGTGCTTGCGTGTTCAATCTGATTATTAAAGAACTCACCAAAATTCTTCATATATGCTTTGCATTTTTTTGCATCAACAATTGTTGTATAACTATTTAATTTAATTTCAGTGGAGACAATACCATTTACAGCTTTTATTACATCACTCAGCTTTCCAACGCCTGATGGCTCAATGAGTATTCTATCGGGATTATATTCCTTAAGCACCTGCCGTAAAGCTTCACCAAAATCGCCCACAAGGCTACAACAAATGCAGCCGGAATTCATTTCGGTAACTTCAATTCCTGCATCCTGCATAAATCCTCCGTCAATACCGATATCTCCAAACTCATTTTCAATAAGCACAAGTTTTTCGCCGGTAAATGCTTCTTTAATAAGTTTTTTAATAAGGGTTGTTTTACCCGCACCTAAAAATCCTGAAAATATATCTACTTTAGTCATATCAAAATCTCCTATTTAAAATTATATGATATAAAAATCTTGGTTTTAATCTATAAAACAATTTTGAAAGTAATATCAGAGTTTGAAAATTCACTTTTAAGTATAATTCACAACATATTATCAATGTGTGATAAACAACACAAATTGTTGCCGAGCTTTAATTACAAGGGCTTAAATACATAAATATTAACCGAAAGTTATGGTGTGTTTGGTGATTGAATTATTATTTGGCAAAATAGACATAATGCCCGGTTTTTCGGTAATATTTCCCGAACAATCAACATAATCGGGTGCACCGCACCAAGGCTCAATACATACATATGGCGCTTGTGGCTTAGTCCAGATAAGAAGATATGTGGCGTCAGGAAATTCAACCTTAACCTGTCTGCCATTGATTCTATTTTTCAATATGGCACTTTTAGAATTGAATTTTTCAAATACTAATGCATCTATTGCAAAATAATGGTCGTACAATGGCAAAACATTTCCGTCAGTTAAAATAGGAACGCCTACGTGGTCGATCTGAGTTCCAATAACATTGAGAGCGGTTAATGTTTCTTTTTCGGGGAAAATCACATCGTACTGTTGATAACCCTCAGGACAAGCATAAGCTTCATGAGAGCCTATAGAGTAATACATAATTTCATTATCTTTATTAGTTACATCGTAAATTACATCTAATTTGTTGTTATACAAGCTGTATGTAACACGCAGTTCAAAATTATATGGATAAACTTTTAATGTTTTTTCGTTTGCAGTGTATAAAAATGTTGCACGACTATCGTCAATTTTTTCAACCGAAAACTCAGCTTCGCGACAAAAACCGTGTTTAATAAGGTTATATTCTTTTCCGTTCACAGTGTATTTATCATTAATCAAACCACCGCAAATTGGAAAAAGCAACGGCGAGTGATATCCCCAAACATTAGGATCACCGCACCACATATACTCAGTACCATCAACCTTAACACTATGAATTTCTGCACCAATTTCACTAATTAAAATCTCTGTGTTACCACTTTTAATTTTGACCATTTCTAATACCCCATATATATTTTTTATTTACTACCCGTTGAGCCAAAACCACCGGCACCACGTAGGGTGTCAGACAGTTCTTCAACCTCATTAAAATCCGCCTTGAGAAATGGGGATATTACCAACTGCGCAACCCTTTCCATTGGCTCAACAACTGCTGAAATTTCCGAATGATTATGAAGGGCAACCATAACTTCTCCCCTATAATCAGCATCTACAACACCAACTTTATTTGCGGGTGCTAAACCTTTTTTAGAGGCAAGACCGCTTCGTGCGAAAATGAGGCCTGCATATCCTTCAGGAATCTCAAGCGATAGACCAGTTTTTATAAGCACTGTTTCCTGGGGCTTTATATCCACCGATTTATCAATACATGCATATAAATCTGCCCCAGCAGAAAATTCTGAACCATATGTAGGGATAATAGCATTAGGATTAAGTTTCTTAATATTTACTTTTGGCATTTAATCATTCCTTTGTATAAAAAGTTAAAATATATTCAATAATTACAGCTAAGGAGTGATAATATGAAATACCACTGTAATTATTGTTTTTATGTCTATAACGAGGAAACCGGCGAGCCAGATTGCGATATATTAGCAGGGACAAAGCTTGAGGATACACCTGAGGATTTTGAATGTCCCCTCTGTCATAATTCAAAATATTCTTTTGTGGACGAAGTGCATTACCGCTCAAAACGTTCATAAGCGCAGGTAACGCCTGCGTTGAAAAAAATCTGCATAAGGTCAAGCATTGCGGGTTTTAAATCATTAGCTACCATAAAAGCAGACTGTATACCCTTGGTTATGACGTTGTAATTATATGAACCGCTTAAAATTCCAAGAGAGTCGTACGCAAGACCTATTGCATCATTTTTGGAAAGCTCGGTAAACATAGAATCAATTTCATCGTTAGTGAAATTATCTATAGTTTTTCCTATTGTCCATTGTTTTGAAGCAAAATAAACGCCTGCTCCCCAGCACATATATGCCATTATGTAGGTGCTTTCGGTATCCTCTGCCCTTCCTGCTTTCTTGAATGTTTTCTTAAGTAACGAGAAATATTCGTTAAATATTCCCCTGTCGTCAATTAAAAAACGCATACGTGCATTTTTTATAACTTTATTTTCAAGTAATGTAGAAAAAACGGTTTCTATTAACTGATTATTCAACTTTTCACCTCATTTGAATTTATTATAGCACAAATAAGAATATTATGCTATAATAATTTAAAAAAGTTGCGAGGTAAAAATGAATATATATATTTGCAATGTTGAGCATATATCTCAACAAATACTTGAAGATGGTTATAAAATGCTTGATATATCCAAAAAAAGGCGTATTGATCGCATTGAAGACAATAATAAAAAGAAAGTTCTAATCGTGTCTGATATGTTGGCTAGGTTTATGGTTAATAAATTTACAGGAATTTCTAAAAACTCCATTAAATTTGCCCATTCATCACATGGTAAACCAATTCTTCAAAACGGCCATGCGCAATTTAATATAAGCCACTCAGGAAATTATTGTGTTGGTTGCATAGATAAACATCCTTGTGGAATTGATATTGAATTTTTACGCGATGTAAACCTTAATTCAGCAAAGCGCTTTTGTACCGATAACGAACTTCAATATATAAATAATTCCCGAAACAAAAACACTGCTTTTTTAAAAATATGGACAAAAAAAGAAGCCTATTTTAAAAGCATAGGCTGTGGCATTGCTACTGTGTTAAGCTCTGTTGATGTGCTAAAGGAAGACAAGCTATCAACTGTTGAAAATGATGACTTTATTTTATCTGTATATTCCGAAGATTCAGATATAGAAGTTGTTGATATAACAAAGGAATTGCAAAACTGATAATTATAATGTTGAGGGCGGAATCATCCGAAACCACATCATAGGAGAAGTTTTCCAACAAAACGTCTGTGGATACTGCTTCTAAATCCGCATCCGACAGTTCGCCTGTTTCTATGATAGTCCGAATAAATCTTTTAACGTTTTTGTCGTCGGTTACTTGCTTTGGGACATTGGCTTCT
>JAZNRT010000032.1:0-7876 GCA_045590875.1 Acutalibacteraceae bacterium | reverse complement strand
CCAACAAGTATTGTATCGGGTCCTATTACCTTAATTTCACACCAAGGTATGATTATATCCTCTTCTCTGCCCATAAGCCCGAAGCATCGCGGTCTTCCAAATACTACCAAGGATAAAAGCTGACCGCTGTGGGTATCAAATTCAACATCACAAACAGGTCCTAAAGTGCATCCATTAGTAACGCATACTACTTGTTTATCTCTTAAATCTGAAATTCTGCAGTTCATATAATCTACTCCATTTTCTAGAATTATTAGATTATATGAAAAAAAACGGTAATACATCACCTTGATTTAATTTGATCCAGTGCAGATTTTTCAAGCCTTGACACCTGAGCTTGACTTATTCCTATTTCCTTTGAAACCTCCATTTGGGTTTTACCTGCAAAAAATCTAAGCCGCAAAATTTTCTTTTCCCGTTCATTAAGATTCTTCATTGCTTCGCGGAAGGTGATTTCATCAAGCCAATTTTGGTCGTCGTTTTTATCTCCCACTTGATCCAGAACATATATCGTGTCACCACCCTCAGAATAAACAGGCTCATATAAGGAAACGGGATCAACTATACTCTCAAGGGCTACAACCACTTCCTGCTTTTTTACATCTAGCTCTTTCGCAATTTCCTCAACAGTTGGCTCTCGTTGTAAATCAGCTGTAAGTCGTTCTTTAACCTGCATAGCCTTATATGCCATATCCTTTATTGAACGGCTTACGCGCATTGAATTGTTGTCGCGAAGATATCTTCTAATTTCACCGATAATCATTGGCACGGTTATACCTACGCGAAAGGTATAAATAAAGCATCTTTGCTTACAATAATTAAGGGAGAATGATATTATGAAAAAGAAAGATGACAAAAAGACTTTATCAGAGGGTAGCTCCGAGCAAGGCAATGCCGAAACTGCTTTTGAATTAGTTGACAAGTACGGCACTTATGAAATACAACCAACTGCAGATACAGAGAATTCTTTTCCAAAAATTGCACAAGGCTTACCGAAAACGAAAAACAGAAAAGATGCTACCGAATAAGGGTAGCATCTTTTTAATTGTATTTTATTGAGGTAATTTATTCACCTAAGGTAACCTCTACCTTATGAACACCTCCGTCGGCTGTGGGAACAAGAACGTTGCCCTCAACCTAAACCTCGCCAAGATAAAGGTTTCTTTGGAAGTTTGTTTGGGCGTCCAGGCCGTCCCAAAGCACAAACTAAACGAAAGAATGAAGCTTTAATTCTTTTTTTGAATAGGTGTTATTTGTAAGGGAAACCTTTTGAACTTCACCATCAAAATTAAGAGGAACGAAGAATATAGTATTAAAACACAATTCTTTTTAATCATTTTGCATAGTTTAATTCCCAAATGTCAATCCTTTTTATAAACGCGAAAAAGGACGGTGTTTCAATGCAAATAATCAGAAAAGATTCAAGCGGTAAAAGATTGGAAGAAGAAGAGGTAAAGGATTTAATTATCCATAACCAAACCTGTGCGGAAATTGTAACGTCAACACTGAACATTATTACAGAAGATGATGAACAAAACTAAAATAACTGCATTATACATTCGCGTATCAACCGAAAGTCAGGCAGAAGAAGGTTATTCGATTGAAGCTCAAAAGGAAATGCTGCAAGGCTACTGTCAATCTAAAAGAATAGATAATTTTGAATTCTATATTGATGGCGGCTTTAGCGGAAGTAATATTGAGCGCCCTGAAATGAAGAGGTTAATTGATAATATTAAAAAACATAAAGTCGCCAGAGTGGTTGTATATAAGCTCGACAGATTATCTCGAAGTCAAAAGGATACATTATTCCTTATTGAGGATGTTCTTAATCCCAACGGGACTGAATTTATATCATTAAACGAGAATCTTGATACCTCCACATCTATAGGCAGAGCGATGCTTGGGATTATGTCGGCATTTGCACAGCTTGAACGCGAAACAATAAGAGAAAGAACAAGAATGGGTATGCAAAAGCGTGTAGAGGCGGGCTTTTGGATGGGCGGTGGTAAAATTCCTTTCGGCTTTGATTACGATAAAAATTCGGGAAAGCTAATTAAAAACAAGGATGCACAAACTGTTAAAAAAATATATGAGCTTTATATAAACGGCTATTCTCCTAACTACATTGCAGCGGCAACAGGGCTTAAATACGATCGACTCGTTGTGCAGATACTAAAGCGTAAGCTCAATTATGGCTCTATTGAATATAAAGGTGTAGAATACGAAAACTGCCACGAAGGGATTATAAGCCGTGACACATACAATACAGCAATAGAAGAAATGGCAAGACGTAGCAGAGTAAAGCTCCCCACCACACCTTATTTGCTTACGGGAATTTTATATTGCGGTGTTTGCGGTGGAAAATTACGATATCAGAAATGGGGTAAATATTCCGTAAAAATTGTTTGTTATTCACGGGAAAAATCAAAACCATATCTCGTAAAAGACCCTAATTGCACCCTTCCTCACTATGAAGCTGAAGAAATTGAGAATTATGTATTAAGTGATATTTTCAAAATCAAAACCGATTCTATAAAAGCCACCGAATCTGCTGATAATAGTATATTGAATGATTTGGAAGGAAGATATAAAGAGGCCTGCACCGCACTTAAACGTTTATATGATCTTTATTCAAAAGACGGAGATGAGATACTTTTAGAAACTATAAAAAACACAAAACAGCAGCTTCAAGAATTATCAAAAAAAATTAAACTGGAAAAGGAACGCGGGGAAATATCTGTGCAAAAGCGCAAGGTAATAGAAAAATTAACCGATGTAAAGGCAGTATGGAAATATATTTCTGTTCGGGAGAAGCAGCTGTTTATAAGAAGTGTTATAGAAAGAGTTGTTATATACCATGAGAAAATTGAGGTAATTTACAGGATTTAAACGAATCGCATCGATTCCTTAATTTCGCTTGAATATATCCATAGGCACGGCATAGGTTGAAAAACGCACACCTTGAGTTATATCGAAATTGTCTATTGATTTTATCAAGCCAATGCAACCAATTTGAAATAAATCGTCTAGATTCTCTCCCCTTCCCGTAAATCTTTGTATAACACTCAAAACCAATCTCAGATTACCGTTTATAAGCTCTTCCCTTGCTGATTTGTTTCCTTCTTTCACCAATTTGAGCAAGTGCTCTTTTTCCTTTTCTTTTAATACAGGAAGCTTAGAAGTATTGACCCCACAAATTTCAACCTTGTTATAATACATTTATGTTCCTCCCGATTTTTTAATAAAGATTAAACTGACAAAATAATTATTGCCACACGCCAGCAATGCAATTCTTAAATTTATAAATTATATTTTTAAAAATTCGACAAATTTCAGTTGACAAACAAAAAACATCCCAACCACAAATTTTTCTGTGGATGGGATGTTTTTTTATTGCTTTCTTGCTATTGCATAGGGTAACGAGAGTAGAACCCGTTACGCCTTAAAATGAATAATTTTTCACCTTGTCTTGCCTCATCATTTGTAATACGTTAGTATTACTGCGTTCTTCGTCTTCGCCCTTTTGAAAAATTCTTTTATTTTAAGGTCGAAGAGTTTATCTCGTACGCCTTTTTTCGAAAGGCGAAGCGTGTAATTCGCAGTAAGGCTTTCGCCTTACAAGAATAAGCGCAAGAAAGACGGGAAAAGGCGGTGAGAGAAACCGCAATGTGTTCAACTCTCGTTACCCTATTCATCGTCCAAACGAAAATATGGACAGTTCTTCACATTACTGCTCATAAATCTGTACATTTCGTCTTCATCCAAATTTACAAGGCACTCATAAAATTCGTCTTCTTCATTATATACATAATGAGCACACATATCGCAATTTGTTGACATCTTATCTCCCCTATTCTGTGCGAAGAGCCACCACAGGGTCTTTCTTTGCGGCGCTACGCGACGGGATAAGCCCTGAAATGAGGGTCAGAACCACGCTTATTACCACAAGGATTATTGCGGCTTCTATTGGTAATATAGCGCTTAAATTACCTATTCCTGTAAGGTGGTGCAAGATTAAATTTATAGGTATACATAAAAGATAGGTAACTATAACACCCAACAGACCGGCGGCAAACCCTACAATAATGGTTTCGGCATTAAACATACCGGAAACATCTCGTTTTGACGCACCGATTGCTCTAAGAATGCCAATTTCCTTAGTGCGCTCTTGAACAGATATTAAAGTAATAACACCAATCATAATTGAAGAAACAATAAGTGAAATTGCAACAAATGCCACAAGCACATAGGTTATTGCATTTATAACTGTGGTTATAGACGACATCATTATACCAACATAATCGGTATATTCAATTCTTTGCAACTCTTCAACGCTGTTGTTATATTCGGTAATTGACTCGGTGATTATATCCTTATTCTCAAAGGAAGATGCATAAAGATTTATGGCAGAGGGTGAGTTCAAGTCGATATATCCCATCGCTGTAAGATTATCTTCATAAGTCGACTCTGAAAACTCCATTATCTCATCATAATATAATGCACACTGCTCGGTTGTGTAATTTTTCAATTCCATATCCAAAGCCGCAGACAATTGTTCAGGGTTTGTTCCCGACATCTGCTCACTAACGCTTTGTGCATATTGTGCTTTAATCTGCTCGGTAAGCATTGTGGTTACAAGCTCATCGAACTCATCGTCACTCATTGCAGACAAATAGTCATAAATTTCGTCTTCATCAACGCTCATTTGCTGACCTAATGAGGCGGCTAGATGGGTTTCCATATCTTCCCTTGACATATCACCCTTAGCCGCTGTCAGCCGTTGCTCAAGCATCTCATTTGACGGTATGCTTTTAATAGAAATGTACGCTTCTGCCTTGCCTGCACTGTCAAGTCCGTTGAGATACTCTAGCAGCTCGCTCTCTTTTTGTTGGTCGGTATGCGTTCCGGTAGTGGATTTAAAGGGTAAACCGGTAAGAATATCTAAATTTTTATTTTCCTTTTGCGCATCTATTACTTCGGATTTTTTTGCTTTCTTTATAAGGTATTCGGTAAGCTCACTTGTATAACAGATGTTACCTGTTATTATATTCGAGCTGCTGTCTTCCTTAGGGCGGATTATACCTGTAACTTTTAACTTAAGGGCATTGTCGTACAAATAGCGAAGTCCTGCCTCTGTTTCTCTTAAATCCGCATACACTCCTGTTGCTTCGTCGTAAGTATAACAGTCTGCGTTAAGAATTGTTCTATACTCGGCATCGCAAATTTCCTCATAAGTCCATTTCATTTCCTTATGCTTTAATTTAGTACCATTAAGTGCGGCATCAGCCAAGTTGTCCATATCCTCCTGTGGCAACAAGCCTAAAGCATAAAGGGTTACATCGTCCAACTCATTATTTTCATCTACAACCAAAACGATTTCATCATAATCGTTTGGCCATGAACCATAAATAACATCATACTGATTTTGTATAAGCTTATTTACAGGCGCTCCGTCTTTATCAGGCAATAACTCCTGCCAAAGACCCGTTGACATACCGCTCATGTTTGCCATAGGATTCATACTCTGCATAGTGGACATAGCAGACATATCCACATTCATATATTTAATAATTAAATCCTGCAATATTTCCTCAGTGTCCGAGCGCAGTATTTCGCCCTCTACGTTTTTGGTGTATATAAGCATATCAAGGTCGTAGGAATACTGAACACCGTTGAGGGCACTATTCAAATTTGAATTATCATCTTTTATTTGTTTATCTAAATACTTTTTAAAAGACTTAAGGTCATTCTGGGTTTCGTCAACACTGTTGAATGCGTTAAGCATATCATAAAGGGCAGATTTTTTGTATACTGCATCCTTTTCGTGACCAGTTTCACTGTTTGTAACATTCATGAACGCATTCATAAGAGAGGTTAGGTCAACGCTTGTATCCTCAAGCGTTAACGGATATGATGCCAATGTACTCTCCTGAACATCGTCTATATAAGTTGTCATACCCTGAGAAATTGCAAGTATAAGAGCAATTCCTATTATACCTATTGAACCCGCAAAGGCGGTAAGAGTAGTTCGCCCCTTTTTAGTGAGAAGATTTTTGAGTGACATCATAAATGATGTTCCAAAGGACATTGATGGCATTTTAACCTTTTTGTTGCTTTTTTCTTTTTTAGGCTTATTTTTTGCCGCCTGCATTTCTTCATCAGTTAAGGGTTTAGAATCATCAATAATTTTACCGTCGAGCATACGAATAATTCTTGAAGAATATTTTTCTGCCAATTCGGGATTATGGGTAACCATAATAATAAGACGTTCTTTGGAAATTTCCTTAAGAATCTCCATAACCTGAACACTGGTTTCGGTATCCAATGCACCTGTAGGTTCGTCAGCTAGCACGATTTCGGGGTCATTAACCAACGCTCTGGCAATAGCAACACGTTGCATCTGACCGCCCGACATCTCGTTCGGTTTCTTTTTTAATTGGTCGCCCAAGCCTACCTTTTGTAATGCTTCTATTGCTCTTTTTCTGCGCTGGGATTTTGAAACACCCGAAAGAGTTAGCGCTAATTCAACATTTTGCAAAACGGTTTGGTGAGGAATTAAATTGTAGCTTTGAAACACAAAACCAATTGAATGATTACGATATGCATCCCAATCTCGGTCTTTAAACTCTTTAGTTGAAGTTCCGTTAATCACAAGGTCTCCGTCGGTATATCCGTCGAGCCCTCCGATAATATTAAGCAGGGTTGTTTTGCCGCAACCCGACTGACCAAGTACCGATACAAATTCTGCCTCACGAAAGGAGAGACTCACGCCTCTAAGCGCCTCAACCTTTGTTTCGCCGGTTAAATAATCTTTTACTATGTTTTTTAATTCAAGCATTTAACTTAACTACTCCTAAACAAAAATTAGATATTACTAGTATAAGCACAATTTAATACTAATTTAACAACAAATTGTAAATAATTTCCTAATTTTTCTGCGTAATTCAAGCTAATCCTTTATCCATCATAGATTTGGCTGCCAAAAGCACACCTATTCTACCACTGTCAAAATTGATTCCGCCTTGCATCCACGCGGCGTATGGCTCTCTGAGGGGGGCATCGGCTGAAAGCTCAATAGATGCGCCGTTTGTAAAGGCACCTGCAGCCATAATTACCTTACTGTCGTAGCCCGGCATATCCCAAGGCTCAGGCACTACAAAGGAATCTATCGGCGCACCGCTTTGCATACCCTGACAAAAAGCAATTAAATTTTCTTCGGTTCTTAGCTTAACCGCTTGTATTATATCGGCGCGTTGTTCATTATATTCGGGGGTCACCTCAAACCCCAATAATTTAAATAGAGCCGCTGTGTAAATAGCGGTTTTCAGCGCCTCACCCACAACGTGCGGGCTTGAAAACAAACCCATAAACAGCTCTCTGGTATGACCCAGCGTACAGCCCACTTCTCTGCCTACACCAGGCGCTGTAAGACGGTAAGCACACTGTTCGATATATTTTTGTTTTCCTGCAATATAACCGCCTGTGGGTGCTATTGCTCCGCCTGGATTTTTTATGAGCGAGCCTGCAATAACATCTGCGCCTACAGCCAACGGCTCCCGCACTTCTACAAATTCACCATAACAGTTATCTACAAAAATTATTGTCTCAGGACTAATCTTGCGAACAATTTTTACTATTTCTTCAATGTCGCCAACAGTAAGACTCGGACGCAAAGAATACCCCCGTGAGCGCTGAATATATACCATTTTATAGTTTTTCTTGCTAAGCTTTTCTGCTATGGTGTTATGGTCGGGGTTTCCGTCTTTTAAGGGTACTTCATCATAACCTACACCGAAATCAGCTAATGAGCCATCTACCCTTTCATCAATACCCAAAACACCTATAAGGGTATCATAAGGTCTGCCTGTAACACACA
>JAZNRT010000031.1:0-49379 GCA_045590875.1 Acutalibacteraceae bacterium | reverse complement strand
TGGTTGCGGGGACAGGACTTGAACCTGCGACCTCCGGGTTTTTCTCACAAACGCGTTGCGTTTGCTTGCCCTCTTGCGGTGCCCGAAGTTCATTACGGCTTGGAGCGCCTATGAACTTCGACCGCTGCGCTTCGTTTTGCTCGCTGTATCGTCCACTGGACGCGCTCGCAACCTCACCCAACGAGCAACGCTCGTCGACCTCATAACCCTAAAAGCGTAAATACTAATCTCTACCTCACGACAAAGAAAATCCTCACTCACCTAAGGTGAATGAGGATTTTTGGTTGCGGGGACAGGACTTGAACCTGCGACCTCCGGGTTATGAGCCCGACGAGCTACCAACTGCTCTACCCCGCGATATTTAGTTGTGCTGATATCCCTCAGCCATATTATTATACCACAGTTTTTTAGAATTGCAACCCTTTTTTTTAAAAAAGTGAAAATTATTTTCCTCGCAGAAAAAATATTAAACAAAAAATATTAAATATTTTTTAAAAAACTGTCGATAGTGTTTGAAAAAAGTAATAATGTGTGGTAAAATTAAATTTGTAAATATTATTTATGAATTTACGGAGGTGTATTATGGAAAACAAACTTATTTACGACATTGGCGACAAACCTAAATTTGGGCAATTGTTAGTTTTTGCGCTTCAGCAGGTTCTTGCAATACTTGCCGCAACAATAGCAGTTCCCACCATCATCGGATTACCCGCACAAATTCCTGCTGCAATTCTTGGCGCAGGTATCGGCACATTGATTTATCAGCTTTTTACTAAGTTTAAAAGCCCTGTGTTCTTAGGTAGCTCTTTCGCATTCCTTAGCTCTCTTAGTGTTGCGGTGGCATACGGTTATTGCGGAATTGTGTTAGGCTCCGTTGTTGCAGGCCTTGTGTATGTTGTGATTGCTATTATCATCCACTTCACAGGTACCGCTTGGGTGGACAAGCTTATGCCTCCGATTATTATAGGTCCCACCGTTGCACTTATAGGTCTTTCCCTTGCAGGTGCAGCTATGGGTGATATAGTAAAAGCCAACTCTTCTACACTTTACGGAACAAACAATCTTATTTCACTTTTCTGCGGATTTGTAGCCTTTTTTGTTATAGTAATTTGTTCAACTCAAAAGCGCGTAAAAATGGCTCGTCTTATTCCATTTATTATTGGTATTGGTGCAGGATATGTGGTTGCTGCCATATTCACATTTATTGGAATGGCAACAAATTGTGATTATCTTATGATAATTAATTTCCAGCCTATTATTGATAATTTTGTTGCGGCAGATGGCTCCTTTAAAGGTATTTCTGCATTTATCAATTATCCTCACATTGCCGCCCTTGAGGGCATTAAAGAGCTTGTTTCAGGCGAGCTTTCCACCGAAATACTTACTGCCAATCCCAATGCAACAATTCTTAATCTCGGCGGCGTTGCAGAGGTTGTTATCGCATTTTTACCCGTTGCATTGGTTGTTTTTGCAGAGCACATTGCCGACCACAAAAACCTTTCTTCAATAATTGGCAGAGACCTTATTAAAGAGCCGGGTCTCAAAAAGACACTGTTGGGCGACGGTGTAGGCTCAATGGCAGGTACTGTTTTTGGCATTTGCCCCAATACCACATATGGTGAATCTGTAGGCTGTGTTGCCATTACAAGGAACGCATCTGTTGTCACCATCACCACCACCGCATTTATGTGTATTGTCCTTTCCTTTATCAGCCCCTTAATGGCAATTCTACAAACTATTCCTTCCTGCGTTATGGGCGGTGTTTGCCTGACACTTTACGGATTTATAGCTGTATCGGGACTTAAAATGTTTAAAGATCTGGATTTAGGAAACAATAAAAACCTGTTTGTTGTTGCTTCTATCCTTATTTCGGGTATCGGCGGATTAACCATACAAATTCCTTACGCAATCGCAAGCGACGGCACCATCACTAACACCATTCAGATAACCTCTATTGCAACTGCGCTTATTATCGGTATCATTACCAACAAGATTCTCACCCGCGTGGAAAACGGTAAAGCAGGCAAGGAGAAAGAGGAAAATTCAGCCGACTAATTGGGAGAATAAATAATGAAAAATTATGATAATGTAACCATTTTCAACCATCCCTTAATTAACCACAAGATCGCAATCCTTCGCGACGAAAAAACAAGTATGAAGGAATTTCGTGAGCTTATAGAGGAAATAACCACCCTTATGACCTTTGAATGCTTAAAGGAAGGTGTACCCACCACAGAAAAACAGGTAAAAACTCCTCTTGAGGTTTGCACCCAGCGGGTTGTTAAGGATAATGCAATTGTAATAGTTCCTATTCTAAGGGCGGGACTTGGTATGGTAAACGGAATACACGTGCTTTTCCCGTCGGCGAGGGTTGGTCACATCGGTCTTTGCAGAAACGAAGAAACCCTTGAGCCTTACGAATATTATTGCAAGCTTCCCGACGGTATTGAGGAAAAGCTTGTGTTGGTAGTAGACCCAATGCTTGCCACAGGTGGCAGCGCTTGCGATGCTATTACAAAGCTTAAAGAACGCGGTTGTAAAAACATTAAGTTTATGTCTGTAATCGGTGCGCCGGAGGGTGTTGCCCGTGTAGCAGAATCACATCCCGATGTTCAGATTTTTGTTTCTACTCTTGATAGATGCCTTAATGAAAATGGATATATTTTACCCGGTTTGGGTGATGCAGGAGACCGTCTTTTCGGAACAAAATAAGTACAGATAAGGCATTTCCTATTTAATAATAATCAAAAAGCAATCTCAGTTGTAAAAACTGTGGTTGCTTTTTGAAAATATAGACTATTTAATATTAACTCTTTATTGTTGAAAATGGAATAAATAGGAGAAATACAATGTTTAAAAGTAAGGTTCAGTTGGGGCTTGTTTCTGTTTCATTTAGAAATCATTCACCCAGGGAAATTCTAAGCGCTGTAAAAGATGCTAAGCTTGATTGCATAGAGTGGGGAAGCGATGTTCACGCCCCTTGTTCTGACAAAGTAGGACTTCAAGAAATTGCAAGCCTACAAAAGGAATACGGGATTTCTTGTTCATCCTATGGTACATATTTTAATTTAGGAGAAACACCTATTGATGATTTAGATGATTATATTGCCGCCGCAAAAACGCTTGGAACGGATGTATTAAGGCTTTGGTGCGGAACTAAAAGCGGCGATAAAATGACATCAGCCGAAAGAGATAAGCTTTTTAAGGATTGTAAATTGGCAGCGGCTAAAGCGGAAAAGCAGGATGTTACACTTTGTATGGAATGGCATATAAACACCTTCACGCAGCGAATTGAAGATGCCCTTCTACTATTAAAGACCGTAAACTCTCCAAAATTCCGTATGTATTGGCAGCCCTTTCAATGGTTGGATTATCAAGATAATTTGAAAATAGCACAAGCAATAGCCCCCTTTGTTGAAAACATTCATATTTTTAATTGGAAAGGTAGTGGCAGGTTTACATTGGCTGAGGCTGTAAAGGAGTGGCGCAGTTACTTGGGGGAATTTTCATGCCATAGAGCATTGCTCTTGGAATTTATGCCCGACGACCGCATCGAATCCTTAAAAGGTGAAGCGGAGGCTCTTAAAATTATTGTGAAAGAATTAGAAAATTCGTTTGCTTAAGCATATAAATAAAAAAACGAGGCTGTATTACTGAAACAAGTAATACAGCCTCGTTTATATTTATTATATTATGTTATTTTACAATTTTTATATAGCAAGCGGAAAGGGGAGGAATGTTAAGTGCACCGTCTTTCAAGGTGGTGGCACCGCCGAATTCGTATATAACCTCGCCTAAGGCTTCTTTAAATTCACAGACTTTCTCCTTTAATGAGGGGTTAATAACTATAAGCATTTCGCCCTGCTCATTTCCACGTCTAAATACAAGGGGATAGCCAAGATATATTGGCTCAAAGGAGGCACTCTCCTGAAGTTGAGTGTGAGATTTCCTGATTTCTATAAGCCTTTTAATGTGATTGAGTAGCGAATCCGGATCATTGATTTGCGCTTCAACTGTGGGACGGTCAGGGTTTGGGTCCATCTTCACATAAAGTTTGCTGGGATTTGCTGTGGAAAAGCCACCGTTTACACCGTTGTTCCATTGCATAGGCGAGCGCGAGCCTGTTCTTCTGTAACCACCCTCTACCGAAGTTAAACCCTCTACATAACGCATACCGATTTCATCACCGTAGTAGATAAAGGGCACACCAGGCATAGCTAATAGGAAAGAGTAGGCTAATTTCAGCTGTGTGTTGTCAAGCTGATGGGCGATTCTTACCATATCGTGATTTCCTGAGGGTATACAAATAAAGCCTCTGCCCTCGGTGTCACTCAAGGTTTTCATATATGCCTCGAAGAAATCTTTAATACTTCCCGATTCATCCGCTGCGAAATAGGGTGTTTCGGTGCGGAATAAATCCATATAGTGAGAAGGACCTGCGTGTAGCAAAAAGTCCATATCAAATCCTGCGGGTAGTGCTTTTTGTGGGTCGCCCCATTCTGCAACAAAGGCGGATTCAGGAAATTCCATTTTAACCTTACCCAGAAGCTCTTGCCATAGCTTAATGGTTGCTGATTTATCATAGTCATTCTTAACAAGTGTGCCTGCCATATCAACACGAAAGCCGTCGCAACCCATCTTTAGCCAGAAACGGATTATATTAAGCATTTCCTCACGGGTTGCCATAGCCTCAGGAGAATCCACAGACTTTTGCCAGGGTGCATTCATTTCTGCAAAGCCATAATTAAGGGCAGGCTGACTTGAGAAAAAGTTTACGGCGCATCTACCATCTCTAGGAGAAATACCTATAAGCCAACCGCCAACACCGTCTACCGGAACTAAATTGCTCATTATGTTTTCATCCCAAACATATCTGTGGGTATATTCGTTTTCTTCGGGCTTCATTGACTCTTTAAACCATTTACATTCAACAGATGTGTGACCTGGTACCAAATCGAGCAAAATGTGCATATCTCGCTTATGCACTTCGTTAAAAAGCCTTTTTATGTCTTCGTTGGTGCCGTATCTTGGTGCAACTGTGTAATAATCCTCAACGTCATAGCCGGCATCTGCAAAAGGGGAGGCATAGCAAGGGTTCATCCATATTGCCGTAAAGCCTAAATCTTTTATGTAATCCAATTTGTCGATAATTCCGTTAAAATCGCCTATGCCGTCTGCATTAGTGTCGTTAAAGCTTTGGGGATAAATCTCATAAAATATTGCATTTTTTAACCAACTAACCATAATATTACCTCCTTTGGTTTCTACTGACATAATATCATATTGAAATATGGCTTTCTACAAATATATCCACCAAAAACTAACACAATATCCACCTAAAACGATTGACATTGCCTGAAGAAAGAAATATAATGTAGGGTAACGAGAGAAACCGCAATGTGTTCAACTAAGCAGATTAACGAAAAGAGGCTTTTTATGGAACGGGCTCAAAATTTAAAAGAACAGGTGAAGCACGGCAACAGTGACTATCATTTTAAAATATATCATTCCTCGCCCTTTGCAAACATCCATTGGCACGATGAGGTGGAAATTTTATGTATTTACGAGGGGACCCTTATAATAGAAATTGCAGGTGTTGAATATTTAGGCAAAGCTGGAGATGTTTTTGTGGTAAATAAAAGTGAATTGCACCAAATGTACCGAAAGAGCAAAAACACTAGGTATGATGCCTTTGTTTTCGGTTTTGATATGCTTTCGTTTTCCTTAGAAGACACTGCGCAGTTACAATATATACACCCGTTTGCAGAGGGTAACATTCAGTTCTGTAACAAGCCTCAACGAAATCCGTATTATTTGAGCTTATTCCAAAGAATATCCAATTGTAATTTTGAAAAGAAAAGTGGATATATGATTGCAACCAAGGCGGCGCTATTGGAATTTATTAGCTTAATGCTGGACAACCGGCAGTGTTACTTAACAGAAATAGAGGGGAAAACCACAAAAGATAGTTTGCTTAAGGATATTGTAGCCTATATTGAAAAACGTATAAGCGAAAAAATAACATTAGAAGAAATTTCGGAAAATTTCAATATGGTGCCTAAATATTTTTGCAGATTTTTTAAACAAAAATTCAATAAAACTCTGATTGAATACATAAACGGGCTAAGGGTTGAAAGGGCTATGACTATGATGCAAAGTCCCAACAGAAATATAACCGAAATAGCCGTTTCTCTTGGTTTTTCAAACATGAGCTATTTCGCAAAGGTGTTTAAAAAAATCACAGGCTACACACCGTCGCAGTATAGAAAACAACTATAAAAACAGCCACTCGCTAATGCAAAATTTAGCGAGTGGCTGTAAAATTCTATTTTTAAAATTTTATTCAGAAAGGCGGTCAACCATTGCCTGCATAGCCTCTATGGAATTAAAGTTTTCAGGCACGATTTCATCAAAGGAAATTTCAATATCGAATTCGTCTGTAAATTCCGACACGATTGAAATAACATCAAGTGAATCCAACCGTTGTGAATCAACTAAATCCTTACAGTTTTCGTAATCGATACCGGGCTTAAGCTCATTTAAAATTTCTAATATAGTTCTCATTGTGGAATTTCTCCTTCTATCAATTGTTTACGTAAAAGCTTGCCGTTAAAGGTTTTGGGCAAAGAATTTACGGTTTCATACTTTTTGGGCACCATATAATATTCCAGCTTTGACGAAAGGTATGCCTGCAATTTTTCGGTGCTATAATCGGCATTCGGTACCACAAATAGTTTGGGCACAACCGTGCCTGTTACAGGGTCTAAATAGGGAACGCAGGCGCTTTCTTCAATAAACCCTGAAAGGTTTGCAACATCTTCTACCTCTTGGGGTGAAATTTTGTTGCCGCCACAGGTAATAACATCATCGCACCTGCCGAAAAGGAATATAAATCCATCTTCGTCAATATAGGAAAGGTCGTTTGAATAAACGTGTCCGTTTTTAAAGGTTTCATCGGTTAAGGCTTGGTCTTTATAGTAGCCCTCCATACACATATCCCCTGAGCAGATGAGTCTACCCTTATTTTCTGGGGAGGAGGCTATAATTTCACCATCCTCGCCAAGCACAGCAAAGCCTGAGTGAATGGTCGGCTTGCCTATGCAGTTGGCAAGGCCGCTGTGCAGATTGAAATCAATTATGCAAGAGCATCCCGCCTCGGTAGAGCCATAGAAGTTATAAAGCCTTGAATTTGGCAAAAGCTCAATTAGTCGCGCCTTGTCTTCGTCGGGGAGATGGGCGGAACCTAGCTGAACATAGCGAAGGCTGTCTTTATAGTCGCCAAGCTTTTCTTTTGAAAGCTTAAAAATTATTTCAAGTGCGGCAGGGTTGATTGCCAAGGCTGTAGCATTATGTTCGTCTAAAGCCGCAAAAAATGCCCTCATATTTATAACACCATCTAGAAATATTGAGGTTGCGCCCTGAATAATATTGCCAAAGTATCTTCTAAGACCATAAGAGTGATTAAGAGGCATTGGTATTATCTCAATTTCGTCATATTGCTTTTCAACACCATAGGATACATTCTCGGCAACCGCAACGTCGGCACGGTGGCTCATAACAACACCCTTTGATTTGCCTGTGGTACCTGTAGTAAAAAGGATGCTGGCAATATTACAGTAATCGGGCTCAATACAGGGTGCTTGTCCGCCGTTTTCAGGAAGCATATCGTAGGTGATTACCGAACATGGAGCATCTATCGGCTTGTGGCAGATAATAGAGGCAGCATTTGTATAATCGGCAATTTCCAACTGTTTTTCTGGCTTGGTGCTCTTTTCAAGGGGAACAGGCACAGCGCCTATATACTGAATCGCGTGGAAAGCGGCAATATAAACAGCGCTTTGGGCTGATACTATAACTACGTTATCGTTTTTCTTTATGCCCCTCGCTTTAAGGAACTCCGCCAGCAGCTTTATGTGGTTCAAAAGCTCAGCATAGCTCACTTTACCGCTTTTGTCTATAATGCAGGTTTTTTGCGGGTCGGGATGATTGATAATAAAATCAATTATTGTGTTTTTTGTACTCATAGTTAATCTTCATATTCCTTGTATAACTCTTCTCTGGCATCTTTCCACATTTGGGCGGCGGTATTCCATTCGGCATTAACCTCTTGACTGTGTTTTTTATTAAGCTGGAAGTTTTCGTTTATATAACCGCCTATAAAGCGGGTAATCTTTTCAGCACCTGAAATATTGCCGTGTAAACTATCTGAAAAGTCGGTTTTAAAATCAATTCCTATTTCTTCATAATGGTTGTTGCAGTTAAGGTAATCGTAGCCTGCGGTTTTAAAATATTCCTCAACGGCATTTTCCACATACTGATATTTTTTAGCCCTTACAAAGGGTGTGGAAACGAACAGCACAGGCAAATTCTTTTCCTTAATGTAGCTCATAAGTTCGTCGAGAACAGCTAAGGTCTGCGGGGGTATTTCGGCGGCTTTTTTAATGTGTGAATGGTCCTTTGTTTTAAATTTGTCGATAGAGGTAGTAACATTCGCACATTTCATAGCAACATAATCGGATTGTGTTATATTGTAGAAAAGCTGATTTCTGTAAGTTTCAATGTCCATAGTTTGCCAAGTGGTGTGGCGCCGAGCAAAATCAAGATTCCAGGTTAACTGCTCATCGGGGGCGAGCACCTCAATCATTTCGGCTCGGTTGTAGGAATATTTCATACTGCCGATAAGGCTGTCGTAATAATATTCCCGCTTTTCGTCGGTTATGGATTTTCCTTCGCTTTCACGAACCGCATCTTTAATAAGCTGACGCACCTCAATTACATACAGCGGATTTTGGGTTTTGGAGATTTCCTCGATTACGTATTTTGTAGCCTTAAAGGGCTGTGCAGCAGAGGCAAAATCCATTGAAGTAAAGCCATAATCCATGTAGTTTTGCACAGAAATATTGTTGCGGTAAACCGCACTTCCGCCTGTGTAAACAACATCAAGGGAATTCTTTTCTTGCTTATAAAATTCGCTTATACGGATTCGGTTTTTGTTAACACTATCCTGCTCAGAAACACGGGAAGTAACCGTAGCGGGAACAATTGCAGTGAGCATAAGGACAATAAATAGGAGTGAACAAACAATTCTTTTAAAGATTCTCATTTATGCTCCCTCCTTAAAACTGCTCGTATATAAACGAGGTTGTGGCATTGGGACCGTAGGTGCCGAATATAAGTATAAACACTACAAGCCCCCAAACAATAGCCCAGCGGAACCAAACATTTTGGCGTTGAAGCCATTCGCGAGCAGAACCAAAATGCTCCTTTATAAGGCTTACAACAAGCAGTATAATAAGGGCGGCAATCAGCGCTTTAAATCCATTTCGGTTAATTCCGCAATCGTAAATTTCAAGAGGAACGGCTGAATTTGTAAATATGCGTTTGAAAATACCAAAGGCTTGCTCAATAGTGCCTGCTCTAAAGAAAATTCTGCTTAAGGTACAAAGCATAAAGGTGCGCACCATACGGAATAAATCCCAGGAGAAGCAGTCGGTTTTAATATGTAAAGCCTTAGAAAGCTTTTGATTATAGGGGTCAAAAATGATGCTGAACATTATAAGCACACCGTGGAAAAGACCCCACATAATATAATTCCAGGAAGCGCCGTGCCAAAGACCGGTAAGCAACCAAACCGAGAGAACGGGGATTATAACCGAAATGATTCTGCCCGCTTCATTTCCGAATTTTGCACGGGTTGATTTGTTAAGCTTTAAAAGGGCTTTAGAAGATGACATTGCATAAAAAACGTACTCCCTGAACCAAGAGCTGAGGGAAATGTGCCATCTGCGCCAGAACTCAGGAACTGTTTTTGAAAAATATGGCTGACGGAAGTTTTCGCCAAGTATAATGCCAAACAGCTGAGAAACACCTGCTACAATATCTACATAACCCGAAAAATCGGCATATATCTGGAAGGAGAAAAGAATTGTGGCAATCAACAGCATGGTGCCCGAAAAGGCGGTGTAATCACCGTAAACATTGCCAACAAACACGCCAATTACTTCGGCAATTGTAAGCTTTTTGAATACACCCCAAAGAATGCGCAGAGCGCCGTCACGCAGATTTTCAAATCGGAACTTATTTCCTTCAAATAGCTGTGGACTAAGCTCGCCGTAACGGGGAATAGGACCCTGAATTATCTGTGGGAAGTAGCAAGCAAAAAGCAAAAACTTAAACGGATTGCGCTGAGCTTCTGCCTTTCCTCTGTAGACATCGGCTATGTATCCTACAACCGTAAAGGTGTAGTAAGAGCAACCTAATGGAGCTATAATGCTTATAGCGTCAAAGCCCGCACCGTCTAAAGCCATAGAAACGGCGCTTGCATTTTCCATTATGAAGCCTGTGTATTTTACTATGAGCAATTCTAAAAGAGTGAGCACAGCGCCAAGTGCCAGCATTCTCTTTTTGCGTTTTATAAATCTATCCTTTATTGCCTTTTTTTCTTCTCGGTTGGAGGCAGTGGCAGCGGCTTCCTTTTGCAGGCGGTTTAATTTACCCAGCCTTAGCCCAATAAGATATGCCACAAGGGCGGAATACACTATATACAATAGGTATATCGGTCCCGAACAGGCAAAAAAAGTAAGGCTTAAAATCAAAAGCAGGCACCATCGCACCTTTTTAGGGCAGATGTAGTAAAGCAGGAAGCTTATAGCCACAAAGCCCGCAAATTGTAGCGACACAATAGACACGTTTTATCCTCCCTATCATATATCTTTTTGCATACAATGAATAATAGCACTAGAATATTACATAATTGTGATATAATTGTAACGAATTCGTAATACATTCTAACACATTATTTTTATAAAGTAAAGTACTAAATGAAAAGAATTATTTTATATATATATTCCCTTTAAAATCGCGAAATTTCGAAAATAAAAAAGATAGGATTCTGCAATATGCACAATTGTTTTCTTCTATTGTGTGCATTTTCCACAAAAATGATTTAAACCCCAATTATTGTTTGCAAAAGAGGGGAATTTGTTATATAATTTAATTGAAAAAAATTGAAAGGAGAACAGTAATTATGTTCAAAAAAGCACTATCCTTGGCACTTTCCCTTATGTTAGTTGCTTCTTGTATGTCTTCGGCATTCACTGCAGTTGCTACCGATCCCGATCCTGGTTACGGCGGCAACCAGGTGACCGGTCAAGACTCCATTGTTGATAGCGGCGCTACCACAGGTAGTGGCGACATTATCACAGGCGTTAAGCAAAACTTCGAAGCAACAAATGTTGTCCTTAGCAGTGAGGACGGCACAAGCCTTAAGACCACCAAATCCCCAACGGGCGTTATGGATTATGAAACCAAAGGCTTATTTTATCACGGCAGTGATATAGGCGAAAACTATGTAGCTTTGCAAGGCTTATCTGCCTATGCAGTAGCAAATATAGACGACACTGTTTACACCCAAAAGATAGACGACTATATTAAAAACGGTGCCTCCAACGGTGGTACAAACTACAGCGTAGAATTTAAAAACGCTGAAAATCAAGTGGTTTATACCCGCACCGCTACTTCATATTCCAACTTGAACGACGGTATTTCTAAAAATAATTACATGCAGGAGGGTTGGAAGCAGTACCCCGACTTAGGTATTACTGAAGTTGAGGCAAACAAATTCGAAACCCGTACCGCGGACATTTCAGCAGGTAATATTAGTGGCACAAGCTATGAATATATGCGGGAAACTGTTACACCGGATGCATCAGTGGTAGATGACCCTGAAACTTCGGTTGACGAAACGGCAACCCGTTACTATCCAATAAACGACGGTTCACACTATATATATATGGTAATGGACTTAGGCAGCTTGCACGAAATTGATAAGGTTGTTATCGGTAAGTCTTTTGATACAATTGGTGGATATTCAATCTATGCCACCAAAGAGCTTGGTCAGATTGAGAACGCATTAACTAAAGACGATCCTATTGCAACCTTCTTAGCAGAGGATTCTGTAGCTCCTGTATTGGGTGAGATTGCCTCAAGCGATATATTTACCGTTAAAGATAATGTTACTGTTATTGCCCGCTACATTATCGTTAAGGTTACCAAGGTGGCTGTTGCTGCTAACTATGGTACCGCAAGCTGTGGCTACGACGAAGAGCGTCAGCAATACTATTCCACAAGCCCATATTTCTACGACCGTATTCGTTCCACAGAGTGGGGTGTTTGCGCTACACCTGTAGAAACCAAGGATGTTGCCTACACAGAGGATAACAGCGAATGGGCAGCCGAAACCGAGCTTCAGTCAATAGTTACCTCCGCATATGCTAATTGGGTTCTTCCTACCATAGGCGGCGGCGACAACGTTGCAAATCATCAGAATGATAAAGGTCCTTCACTGAAGGCTCTTCACGATAACAGCAATGTTGAAATTAACTTTAACGATACCATTGATTTCGTACCTCAAGACGGCAATGTGTATATCGACGACCATTGGCACGCTGATGTTACATACGCTCTTGATAAAAATGTTCCCATAAGCAAAATCAAAATTGCAAACCACGCTTCTGTTTGGGCAAGACTTGGTAGATTCGCTATCTATCTTTCCGACGACGAAGAAACTCTTTATAACGACGAAAATAAAGTTCTGGATTACGATAACTCTGGTTTCCCCGGCGGTACACACGGCTCATATACTTCTAACAATGATATTTCGGGCAGACCACAGCAGTATATCAACTTCAATATAACCGACGAAGATGTAACCGCTAAGTTCTTCGGCTTCCGTATATACGATACCAATACTTTTGCAGCTCTTGATGTCAATGCTGCTACAGGCGGTAATTCTGGCAACTATTACTGGAGAGCCTTCGAGCTTAATGTATACGGTGATGTTGATGCCGCATACGAGGGCAAAACCCAGTATGTAAAACCCAGCAGCGTTTATTCCACCCCTGCAAACTATGCTTCTCTTTACACCTTAACTGATAGCCTTATCTACGGTAAGGAGCCTGCCACATTAAAGGCATTAACCGGCGGAGCTGTAAAAGATGCTACACTTAGCGATGCTGCTACTTTAACCTCAAACTCTGCTGAAACTGAGGTTACGTTTACAAATATGGGAAGCGGTTGGATTGATACCGCAAACAATGCGGTTTACAATGACGAAACCGTTCGTTACGACCAGATAACCTATAAATTAGATAATATTTCCGATATTAACAAGGTTACTTTCTACACTGCTCATAACACTTTCACTTCCACAACAGGTGACAATGGTGGTGAAAGAGCAGTTTACCACTACAAGTGGTCCTTTGCAAATGCTGAAAACGATCTCTTTACAGAGAATGCTGTTTATACTACCGACGATATGTACAACTACGCAGCAGCTACCGACCTTGCTGTTGAAGGTGTTTCAGCTAAGTTTGCTGCTTTAAGAATTATCGCGGGTACACCTCTCACCTCTAATGCTTTAACAGCTTCTTCCTACACTCGTCTGCACAACATTGCTGTTTACGGCGAGCCTGTGGAAGAATGTGCAGAAGGAAATCACGATTTCGATTGGGTTGTAACCAAAGCCGCAACATGTGTTGATATTGGTAGTCATTATGAGCAATGTACAATATGTGGTGCTGAAGGTGCAACAGAAGATATCCCTGTTGACGAAGACAACCACGCTAATGTTCAGCTAGAAAATGCAAGAGTTGCTACCTGTATTGTTACAAGCTATTCAGGCGACGAGATTTGTAAAGCTTGTGGAGACACTGTAAGCGTAGGCGCTGAAGGCACAACCAATCCTGATAACCATGTGGATACAGAGATTAAAGAGCTTAAGGCTGCTAACTGTCAGGAAGGCGGTTACACAGGTGATACATACTGTAACGATTGCGAAAGCACAGTTTTAGAGGGCGAAGCTACAGAAATTGATCCTGACAACCACACCGACGTACAGCTTATAGGCGCAAATCCTCAGTCTTGTACCGAGCCCGGTTACTCAGGCGATAGAATCTGCCAAGACTGTGAAGAAACTGTAGAAGAGGGTCATGTTATTCCCGCCGACGGTCATGGCGAAACAAGAATTGACGGTTACGAGCCTCCTTCTTGTACCGAACCTGGTTACACAGGCGATACAGTATGTACAATATGTGATGAACCAATTGAACTAGGTCAGGACATTCCTGCAAGCGGTCACTTAGATACCGAAATTCAGAATGCTGAAGAAGCTACCTGTACCGACCCCGGTTACACGGGAGATGAGGTTTGTCTGGATTGTGGTGAAACCTTAGACGAAGGCACAGTAATTCCTGCAACAGGTGAGCATACCTATGACAACGGTGTTGTAACTAAGGTTGCCTCTTGCAAGGCTGCAGGTGTTAAAACCTATACCTGTACAGTTTGCGGCGGCACAAAGACTAGTGCTATTGCAAAGCTCACAACTCATAAGTACAACAGCGGTGTTGTAACCAAGGCTGCCACTTGCAAGGCTGCCGGTGTTAAAACCTACACCTGTACAGTTTGCGGTGTCACAAAGACCAGCGCTATTGCAAAGCTCACAACCCATAAATACAACAGCGGTGTTGTAACCAAGAAAGCAACCTATACCGCAGCAGGCGTTAAGACCTATACCTGTACTGTATGTAAGGCTACCAAAACCGAAGCTATTGCAAAGCTTGCCAGAACAAGCGTTGCAAAGGCAAAGGTAAAAGTTAGCGATAAGGCATACACAGGCAAGGCTCTTAAACCCTCTGTAAAGGTAGTTGTAAATGGCAAAACCTTAAAGAAGAACACCGATTACACTGTATCTTATAAGAACAATAAGAACACAGGTAAAGCCACTGTTACAATAACCGGTAAGGGTGCATACAAAGGCACAAAGAAGGCATACTTCAATATAGTTCCTAAGAAGGCAACCCTTAAAACTGTAAAATCACCTGCTAAAAAGCAGATGAAGATAACTTGGACTAAGGATACAAAAGCCACAGGCTATCAGATTACCTACGCCACCAACAAAAAGTTCACAAAGGGTAAGAAGAGTGTAACAGTATCCAAGGCTAAGACCACTTCCAAAACAATCAAAAAGTTAACTTCTAAGAAACCCTACTATGTAAAGGTTCGTGCCTACAAGACCATTGATGGTAAAAAGGTATACGGAGCATATAGTAGCGTAAAAAAGATTAAGGTTAAATAAATCTTTACCTATGTAAAGTAAAATCAAAAGCTTCCCAAGGAATTCTCTTTGGGAAGCTTTTTTATGAAAAGACAGAGTGTTCATATAAATTATATTATTAAAGAAAGAATGCTACCCTGTATAAAACAAGGTAGCATTCATTTGGTAACTTATAGATCTTATATTCTAAACAATTCTTTTGCATTTTTGTGGGTTTGCTCTATTATAGCCCTTGGTGTGGTGCCGCGAATTTCGGCAATGCGCTCTGCCGTGAAGACAATTAACCCCGAATGACAAAGCTTGCCTCGGTATGGCACAGGCGCAAGGTATGGACAGTCGGTTTCTAAAAGTATGCGGTCCGCCGGTAGCATTTCTGCAACCTCAACTGTTTTGCGGGCATTCTTAAAGGTAAGAACACCGCCTATGCCGATATACATACCAAGCTCTAATATCTCTTTGGCTGTTTCTACACTTCCTGAATAACAGTGTAAAACACCTTGTGGCTTGTGCTTTTTTAATAGCTCCAGAGTGTCTCCGTGAGCTTCTCTGTCGTGAACAATAACAGGTATTTTCAAACTATTAGCAAGCATCAACTGCTTTTCAAAAAAACGAAGTTGTTTGGCTTTTGGAATATCCCAATAGTAGTCTAGTCCGATTTCTCCCAAGGCTACCACCTTTTTATGAGCAAGCAAAGGTGTAAGCAATTTAAGATCATCTTCATTATCAGGCAGATTTTCGGGATGAAACCCCACCGCCGCGTAAATTCTTTCATATTTTTCCGAAAGTGCTATTGCCGACTTTGAGGAAGCAATATCGCAACCGCAGGTGATAATTCCATCGAGCCCCTTTGAGAATAACTCACTTATCAGTTTATCTCGAACATCATCGAATTTACTGTCGTCATAATGAGCATGAGTGTCGAAAATACCGGTGATTTCGGGTAAATCGTTTAAAATTTCAAGCATCTATCTAACCTTACAGCCTGCTGGGATTCCGTCTGTAAAAATAACCTTTACATCGTCTTCACCCGCATCTGCTGCCAAAATCATACCATTGCTCTCAACTCCGCAAAGAACGGCGGACTTAAGATTAGCAACCACTATAACACCCTTTCCTACAAGCTCTTCGGGCTTATACCATTTGGCGATTCCGCTGGCAACAATACGGTCTGTACCGCTTCCGTCGTCCAATGTGAGCTTGAGCAGTTTTTTGGCTTTTTTAACAGGCTCGCAAGCCTTAACAGTGGCGGTAAGAAGTTCTACCTTCATAAAGTCTTCAATGCCGATTTGATCCATTGTTATAACATTTTCTGTCCTTTGGCTGTTTTCTTTAGCCTTAGCTTCTTGTTCGGCCTTTATTTCTTCCAAAACCTTTGGCATATCAATTCTCTGGAATAGCGGGGTCGCCTCTCCAACATTATATTCTTCAACTGCACCGAATTTAAATGAAGCTTCCTTTACCTTTAACTGTTCGGAAATTTTTGCAGAGCAGTCGGGCATTATGGGCTCGAAAAGAACACCTAGAATTCGTATGGATTCCAGAAGATTGTACATAACGGTGTTAAGGCGGGGGAGTGCCGTTTCGTCCTTAGCCAAAACCCAAGGCGCGGTTTCGTCGATGTATTTATTGCAGTGCTTTGCAAAGTTTATAATATTTTCCGCAACGTCTGCATTTCTATATTCATCCATAAGTGAGTGATATTTTTCCACAGTTTCTCTCGCGTCGGCAATAAGGCTTTCGTCAAATTCACCCGAAGGTGCCGAGGCAGTAACCTTACCACCAAAGTACTTATTGCTCATAGCAATTGTGCGGTTTACAAGGTTGCCCAAAGTGTTTGCCAAATCCGAATTGTATTTGGTTATAAAGCTTTCATAGGTGATGTTGCCGTCTTGTGCAAAGGGCATTTCGGAAAGGAGATAGTAGCGAACTGCATCTACACCGAAGCGCTCTGCCAATTCATCAGCATACATAACATTACCCTTGGATTTTGACATTTTATCATCTGCAAACAGCATCCAAGGATGTGCCAACACCTGCTTAGGCAAGGGTTCGCCCAATGCCATAAGAATAATGGGCCAATAAATTGTGTGGAAACGCACAATATCCTTACCGATAACGTGTAGGTCGGCAGGCCAATATTTTTTATAAGAATCCTCACTGCCATCGGGGTCGTAGCCAATACCTGTAATATAATTTGAAAGAGCATCTATCCAAACATAAATAACGTGCTCAGGGTCGAATTCAACAGGCACACCCCATTTAAAGGAGGAGCGGGAAACACACAAATCCTGAAGTCCCGGTTTTATAAAGTTGTTAACCATTTCGGCGCGACGTGATTCGGGCAAGAAGAGATTGGGTGTTTCTTCGTAATATTTAAGAAGCTGGTCGCTGTATTTAGAAAGCCTTAGGAAATAAGCCTCTTCCTTGGCATCTACACACTCTCTTCCGCAATCGGGACACTTGCCGTCTACAAGCTGCGAGGAGGTGAAAAAGGATTCGCAAGGAACACAGTATTTGCCCTCGTATTCGCTTTTGTAAATATCTCCTTGATCGTAAAGCTTTTTGAATATTTTCTGTACTGTTTTTTCGTGATAATCGTCGGTTGTGCGTATGAATTTATCGTAGGTAGTGTTCATACAATCCCAAACAGCCTTAATTTGCCCTGAAACTCTATCAACATATTCCTTTGGGGTTACACCGTTTTGCTTTGCGTTTTCTTCAATCTTCTGACCATGCTCATCGGAGCCTGTCATAAAGAAAACATCGTAGCCCATCTTTCTTTTATAACGGGCTATCATATCTGCTAAAACAATATCATAAGTATTGCCTATGTGCGGTTTTGAAGATGTGTAGGCAATAGCAGTTGTGATGTAAAACTTTTGTTTTTCCATAGCGGGTACACTTTCCTTTCAAAGGGCAGAATGCCCATATATGTAATATTATACCACCTACAAGTGGTTTTTACAAGTATTTAAAACTATTAAGCTTAAACTCTGTTTTAGGTAGAATTATCATCTTAATTCTCTTGACACTTAGATGACGAAAGAATATAATGTAGATAATGTTTTATTTAGCGACTTGTAAAAAAAGGATTGTAAAAATGTCAGAAATAAATAGTTTTAAAAAGGGAATAGTCGATGGCTTTCCAATTTGTATGGGGTATTTTTCGGTTTCCTTTGCATTTGGAATATTTGCAGTTGCAAGCGGGCTGGGTGTACTGGAGGCCTTGCTTATTTCGGTTACCAATCTAACCTCTGCAGGTCAGCTTGCCGCAGTTCCCATAATATGTGCAGGCGGCGGTTTTGCAGAGCTTGCAATATCTCAGTTAATAATAAATTCACGGTATTCACTAATGTCGGTTTCCCTTTCTCAGAAATTGGGCAAAAGCGTAGGTCTTCTGCATCGATTTATAATTGCCTTTGGCAATACCGATGAGATTTTTGCCGTTGCTTCCTCAAAGAAAGCAAATGTTGGCAGAAAATATATGTATGGGCTTATTTTAACCCCCGTGCTTGGTTGGTCCTTTGGAACGTTGTTAGGTGCTGTTGCAGGCAATATTCTGCCACAAATAGTTACTACCTCTCTGGGTGTTGCGATATATGGTATGTTTATTGCTATTGTTGTTCCGCAAATCAAGGCGGAGCGGTCAGCGCTCATATGCACTGCCATCGCTATAGGTCTTAGCTGTGGGTTTTATTACCTGCCGTTTTTAAAGAGGGTGCCTAGTGGGTTTGTAATAATTATTTGCGCGGTTGTGGCAAGCCTTATTATGGCGGCGGTAGCACCGATAGATACCAAGCCTGAGGAGGTGCGGACCGATGCCTGATGCTAAGTTTTTTCTGTACCTTGCAGTTATGGCAGGGGTTACATACCTTGTAAGAATGGTACCATTGGTGCTGGTAAAAAAGAAGATAAAAAACCGCTTTATACTTTCTTTTCTGCATTATGTTCCAATAGCCGTGTTAAGTGTTATGACCATTCCCGCCTGTTTTTATGCCACATCAAACATATATAGCGCATTGTCGGGCTTCCTTGTGGCGTTAATTCTCGCTTACCTTGGCAAAAGCTTGCTTTCGGTTGCAGCCTTTGCCTGCGTAGCAGTATTTGCTGCGGAATTAGTTATGCAATTTCTTTAAAATAAAAATGGAACTACAAAGACTAGTAGTTCCATTTTTGTTTTTTGTTAATTGGAGTCCGCTTTTTCTACATAATAAACATCTAATATTAGCTCAAAAAGTGCTTCTTCATCCACGTGAAACTCAGCTTTACGCTCACCGTCTGAAAGCACCTCCGCTTCCTTCAGTTCACCCTTGATGCTCAAAAAATCAACCTTCGGATTTTTCATTCCACCAATAACGCAGGAGGTAAGATAGGATATTTTAGAAACATTAATGTTGTTTACATTATAGTCGGAAATAATATTGTAAAGTGTAATAGGAAAGGTTATGTCCTTCTTTGTTTGTACAATTGAGGTGGTTGCGAATTTCTGCAAATATTGCTTTTGCCGTTGCATTCTGGTGACATTTGAATCAAGCTGGGTAATATCTCTATGCCTTACAAAGGCGGCGGCCTTTTGGGGAGAGTCAAGCACGGTTTCTTTGCCCTTTGTAAAGGAAACACCATACATAGAAGAATAAAAACTGTCGGGGGAAACAACAGAGATGTTATTTCCAAGCGCATCGTTTAATATGCCGATGGCTTTCAGATCTATTGCAATATACGAGCTTATGGGAATTCCGTAAAACAGGTTGGATACAGATTTCACCATATTTTCGCAGCTTTTTTCTTTGCCGTCACCTGCGGCAAAGCCTAGGCATAGCTGTTCGCTTTTTGTGCCCAGAAATTCACCGCCTGATGAATAAGAGTTTACCTCAACCATAGTGTCGCGGTTAATTGCAATAGCGCTAACCCTACCGCTTTTTGTGTCAACGACAAGCAGAAAGTTTGCATCAGCCTGGCCGTTTGCTCCGTAGCTTTGGGAGGAGCCAAGCTCGTTTTTGTCTACTCCCATGCAAAGTATGGAGGTAATGTTTTTATTAAGTTCGTAAGTCTTGCCTTTGTATTTAATGATTTTACCTTCATCCTCCGGCGCTACATCGACTACCGTTTCGGGTATTTCTATGCTTGCGTCTTGGTTTTTCAGCATTTGGTTTTTACCAATTAGTATCAGCGTAAATGCGGTTATCATTAGTGCAAGAATAATACCTAAAAGAGTAAGCGAGATAACAATTATGACCTTTGAGGTTTTCCTTTTTTTATCTCTTTTGTGTGCTCTTTCTCTTTTCGATATTTGCTTTTTGACGTTTCCGATATTCTCAAGCCCTATAAAATCCTCACTAAGGTCGATCTCTTTAGGCTCGCTTCCATTATTTTGTAAGGGTATCATCTATTAAAACTCCTTGTACCAGGTATCTGTAATTCTTTTCATTCCCGATGCAGGTGCTCAGGGTTATAATTCTATCTTTAGTCGATATATTCAATTTTCTTGTGTTAACTTCCAGTGATTTTGGGTTTTGTGCGTTTTCTAAATACTCTTCAAACACCTTTTCGTCACTAAAATCATAGGAATTAAGTATGTGTCGATTGTCAAACTTATAGGCGGAGAATATTTCATATTTCAAAATATGACCGCGAGTGTAAATGTAAATGTAGGGATTTTTGTCGAAAAACTCTTTGTTCCTGAACTTGTGAAGATTTTGAAACATTGAACCGTCTAGCATATTGTGGCCATATATAAGGGTGTTAGGGTCGGTAAAATCAAGGGAATTAAGCTTTTCTGTGTAAATTGAGCCATTGATATCATATTGCTTATCTATGTTGCGGTTGAGATAAAAGCTGTCTGATTCCTCGTAGCTTTGCACTATGGGGTAATTTACTTGGGTGTTGGGTATTTCTATCCAGGCATATATATCTTCATTCCGCTTTTGCAAAGAATCAAAATCTATAGGGTTATCGGGCAAATTCTCATTTATCTCCGAAACCTCGCGTTCAACCTCCGAGCGAAGATTTTCCATATCACCATTTGATTTATGTAATGATACAAGAATTATTGCACCCACAATAAAAGCAACTGCACATAGCAACGCAGCAGTTCTGTATACAATTTTCCAAAGAGCCTTGTTTTTCTTCAAATTGAACCCTCTTTTTATATTAAATAGACCCCCGCCAAGAATACTCCAAGCGGGGGACACATTAAAAACTAATTATTTTGCAAGTTTTCGAGTTGTCACTGCAACTGCAAGAGAAGCAACAAATGTGCTTAGGAGTACGAGAACTATGCTATTACCTGTTTGGGGTGAGGTGTCGGAATCGTTAACCTCTCCTTTTTGAGGCTTTTTGCCATCATCACCATCTTCGTGGTCTTCCTCAGGAACATCGCCATCTTCGATATCGTCAATTTTTTCAAATATGGTTTTAACCTCAATGTTACCTAAAGGGCGAATAACCAAATCTGCACTGGTGAGAGAGCCTGAAACGATTTCGTAATCACCTATGATTTGCCACTTTAAAAATGCATAACCCTCTACATTTTCAGGAGCAATAAGCTCAAGTTCTTCACCCTTTTTAACTATCTCAAAGGTGGAATCTAAAAAGTCGATGTTGTAGGTATAGGTAACCTTTACTTCGTCCTCGCCGGGCTCCTGATCTTCAGGAATAATTTCCTCATAAACCTCTGTTACTGTAATATCGCTTAAAGGAAGAATAACAAGCTCTGCGCTGTTAAGTGTTCCTGAAACGATGGAATAGTTACCTTTGATATTCCATTTCACAAAACTGTAGCCTTGGATATCATTTTTAGCAGTAAGTTTAAGGGTTTCGCCCTCGGTTACTTTACTTGCTGTGCTTTCTGCACCGTCTAAATTTGTGGTGTGTGTTATTTTGTATTCTTTTTTGTCTTGCGGGCTTCCTGCAGCGGAAACTGTAACTGCAAGAGAGAAAACAAGGAGTAACGCTGTTAAAAACGCAATAAGTTTTTTCATTTTCCTAAACCCCTATTCTGCGCAGAGCGCATAATTGTATACTTGTATTACAATTATATCACGTTGGCAAAAAAAAGTAAAGCATTTTCAATAATTTTTTTGGAAAAAACGCTACCAGTAAAAATTTGTTAAAAAATTATCAAATTATATATAAAAAGCCTTGCGAAGTTCCGCGAAATATGTTATAAATATATACTAAGGGTACTAATGTAGTTTTCCTACCGTATCCAATGTCAGTATTATTCAAGGAGGATAATGTTAATGCAGAAAAAATTCAGTACGCTCCCCTTTAACGGAACTGAGGAGCAGAAGAAAAAACTGGACGAAGTTATTGCGGCACATAAGCACGATAAGAGTCAGCTTATGGCAGTAATGCAGCAGGCACAGGATATTTACGGATATCTGCCTAAGGAAGTTCAGGTAATGATTGCCGAGGGTATGGACGTTCCTATGGAAAAGGTATACGGCGTTGCTACTTTTTACGCTCAGTTCTCACTCTCCCCAAAAGGCAAGTACAATATTTCTGTTTGTTTAGGAACAGCTTGCTATGTTAAGGGTGCAGGCGATATTTTTGATAAATTCAGTGAGCTTCTCGGCATAGGTGCCGATGAATGCACACCCGACGGTAAGTTTTCTCTTACAGCTTGCCGTTGCATCGGTGCTTGCGGCTTGGCTCCCGTTCTTACCGTTAACGATGAAGTTTACGGCAGACTTACCGCAGACGATGTAGCAGGTATTCTTGAAAAGTACAAAGACTAAAAAATAACTTATAAAGGAAAATCTTTATGAAAATCGCCACCCTCAAGGAATTGCTCGGCGCCGAGGTAGTTTGCTGTGAAGATAAACTGGGTTCCCATGTATACTCTGCCTGTGGCAGTGATATGATGAGTGATGTTTTGGCTTTTGTTAAAGATCAGGCAGTACTCATTACGGGACTTGTGAACTCTCAGGTTATCCGTACAGCCGAGATGATGGATATGGTTTGTATCGTTTTGGTGCGTTCCAAGCTGCCCACACCTGAAATGATCGACCTTGCCCGTGAAAGCGGTATCGTTTTGCTTACAACCGATAAACGCATGTACGATGCCTGTGGCATCCTTTACTGCAACGGGCTTGTAGGCAATAAGGTAAAAAAATGAGTGAAGTACTAAACTTCCACTTCGAGGTAGACGGGGAAAACTTTACCTCCGCCGGTCAGGCATCGGTGCGAGTGAAGAAAAACCTAAGGCAGCTTGGCATAGATCCCGATACCATAAGAAGAGTTTCGATTGCTATGTACGAAGGTGAAATTAACATGGTAATACACGCCGGCGGCGGTACTGCCGATGTTAATGTAGCCCAAGATTCTATTGAAATTGTGCTGCGGGATAAGGGTCCCGGAATTAAGGATATTGAGCAGGCAATGCAGGAGGGCTTTTCCACCGCTTCCGACAATATCCGTTCACTGGGCTTCGGCGCAGGTATGGGACTTCCCAATATGAAACGCTACACCGACTATATGGATATTCAGTCCACAGTTGGCGTAGGCACCACAATAACAATGAGGGTCAATTTGTAAAATATTAAAGTGTAATCGGTAGGTAATTTGGTTATGAACACATATGAACATTCGGTTTTTCTAGATGTTGAAAAGTGTAACGGCTGTACCACCTGCCTCAGGCACTGCCCCACAGAGGCTATCAGAATTCGCGATAATCACGCAGTAATCAATCAGGAGCGCTGTATAGATTGTGGCGAATGCATAAGGATATGTCCGAGCAAGGCAAAGAAAGCGGCTTTTTCAAAGCTGGATGCTATGGATAAATTCAAATGGAAGATTGCACTTCCTGCCCCCACTTTATACGGTCAGTTTGAAAATCTCGACGATGTAGATTACGTTCTAAACGGACTTAAGAAAATCGGCTTCGATGATGTTTACGAGGTTTCCGCAGCAGCGGAGATGGTTTCAAACTACACAAGGCTGTATCTTAAAACCGAGGGTGTAAAGAAGCCTGTAATCAGTTCCGCTTGCCCCGTAGTTGCAAGGCTTATTTGTCTGAGATTCCCTTTCCTTGCGGAAAATCTGGTGCAGATGTTGCCGCCAATGGAAATTGCGGCAATGCTGGCAAGAGAGAAAGCAGAAAAGGAGCATCCTGAACTAAAGCCCAACGAAATAGGGATTTGCTTTATTTCGCCCTGCCCTGCAAAGGCGAGCTATGTTAAAAACGGTTTCGGTGAATACAAAAGCCGTGTGGATGTGGTGGTTTCAATAAGCGATGTTTATTTCAAGCTTATTAACGAAATGAAACCTTCCGATAATATCGAGTCTATGTCAGATTCGGGTATGATAGGCATCGGCTGGGCAACCACCGGCGGTGAGGCAACTGCACTTTTTAATGAAGATTATCTGGCGGCAGACGGTATAGATAATGTTATAAGGGTGCTTGACCAGATAGAAAACGGCAACATTCCAAAGCTTGAATTTGTTGAGCTTAACGCCTGTACAGGCGGATGTGTGGGCGGAGTTATGACAATGCAAAACCCATTTATTGCAAGGTCAAGGCTACAGTCCCTCAGGCGGTTTTTACCGGTTTCTCAACATATAGTATCTCCCGATAGTAATAAATATATTCCTGATAATTACTTTTTTGGTGATTTGCCCGCATATAACCCCATATCCCGTCTTTCCAACAATATGGCGGAATCTATGCGAATGATGGCGGATATACAGCGGCTTAGGTCCGAGCTTCCTGGCATCGACTGTGGCTCTTGCGGTGCGCCTAATTGCCGAGCCTTTGCTCAGGATGTAGTAAAAGGTGAGGCTCAGCTTTACGACTGCATTATTACAATGCGGGAAGAGCTTAAAAAATATCTCCAAGCAAAGGAAGAGAAGAATGACGGTTAGCGAGCTTTGTACCCATAGTGATGTTAAGGCATTGTGTTTACCGAGAGCCGACCGCGAAATAAAGGGTGTTTACATTGGTGACCTTTTGAGCTGGGTAATGGGCAGAGCAGAGGAAGACAATGCCTGGATAACCATTATGTCTAATTTAAATGTGGTTGCAGTGGCATCTCTCGCCGATACCTCCTGCGTAATTCTCTCTGAGGGTGTAACTCCAGATGAGGAATTGCTTAAAACAGCAGAAGAAAAGGGTGTAAATATTCTCTCAAGTGGTCTAAGCACATACGAATTAGCGGTAAAGCTGTCGGAGCTTATATAATATGAATAGGTATTATTACGATTTTCATATTCATTCCTGTCTATCCCCCTGTGGAGATAACGATAATACCCCAAATAATATTGCAGGTATGGGCGTTCTGGCGGGGCTAAATATTATGGCACTCACCGACCACAACACCTGTAAAAACTGTCCCGCCTTTTTCGTGGCGGCAAAGCGGCAAGGAATTATCCCCATTGCGGGTATGGAGCTTACCACCGCTGAGGATATTCACGTGGTTTGCTTGTTTCCGGAATTGGAAAGGGCTATGGAATTTGATGAAGCGGTAAGTAAACGCAGAATACTTATCGAAAACCGCACCGATATTTTCGGTGAACAGCTTTTGTGCGACGGTGACGATAACGTAATAGGCTATGAAGAGCATCTTCTTACTAATGCTACCACCATTTCCTTGGAGGAAGCACCGAGCTTCGTTGGCTCCTTTGGCGGCATTTGCTATCCCGCACATATCGACCGTTCATCTAATGGTGTAATAGCGGTGCTCGGCACCTTTCCAAAAATGAAGGGGGTAAATTGTGCAGAGTTTCACAACTCCGAGGCAATACCTATGTACACAAAGGAATATGGTCTGGAAAATCATATAGCGATAGTTGGCTCTGATGCTCATTATCTTTGGGACATAAGGGATAAGGATAGATATTTCGAGCTTGACGACGAGCCCTATAGCGGAGATTTAGTCAGAAGCAGATTATTTAAAATGCTACGAGGTGAAGTATGAAAGAGCTTTCGCTTAACATTTTAGATATAACCGAAAATTCCACCAAAGCGGGGGCAACCCTTACCAAAATTCTCATAGACGAAACCTCAGACACATTGAAGCTTAGCATTATTGATAACGGCTCCGGTATGTCAAAGGAAATTCTTGAAGGTGTGGAAAATCCCTTTTATACAACCCGCACCACAAGGAAGGTGGGTATGGGAATTCCGCTTCTTAAAATGGCGGCAGAGCAAACTGAGGGTAGCTTTAAAATCACCTCAGTGAGCCGAGAGGATGACCCCAAAAATCACGGCACAGAGGTCACGGCGGTATTTAATAAAAACCATCTTGATTTCACCCCCCTTGGGGATGTTGTTGCAAGCATCACCACACTTATTCACGGTCACCCTGATACCGATTTTGAATTTAAGCACACATATGGAAAAAGCGAAGTATTCTTATCAACAAAGGAGCTGCGTCAGCAGTTAGGTGATGAAATACCGCTTAACACTTATGAAGTTATAAAATGGGTTGAGGAATATCTGCGCGAGCAGTACCAAGACCTTTAAAATCTAAGCACTTTACAGAAAGGAAAGTTATATAATGAAAACACTAGCTGAACTTCAGGCAATCAAAGAAAAAATGAAGGACAAGGTTGCTCTTCGTGAGGGCACCAGCGAAAAGAGAGTTGTTGTAGGTATGGCAACCTGCGGCATCGCAGCAGGCGCTCGCCCCGTTCTCAACAAGTTTGTTGAAGAGGTAAACGAGGCAGGTCTTGCCGCATCTGTTACAGTTTCTCAAACAGGCTGCATCGGCATCTGTCAGTATGAGCCGGTTGTAGAGGTTTTCGAGGGCACAGAGAAAACCACATATGTTAAGGTTAACCCCGAAATGGTTAGCAAAATAGTTAGTGAGCATCTTAAAGGCGGCAAGGTTGTGGCTGAATACACAATCGCAAATGCCAGCTTAAAGGCATAAATGGAGGTATAATTTTATGATTCGTGCACATGTACTAATTTGTGGCGGTACAGGTTGTACCTCTTCGGGAAGTCAGACTATTCAGCAGAGCTTTGTAGAAGCACTTGAGAAGAACGGTCTTTCCGACGAGGTAAAAATTGTACAAACAGGTTGCTTCGGTCTTTGCGCTTTGGGTCCCGTTGTTATTGTTCATCCCGACGGCACCTTCTACAGCCGAGTTGAGGCAAGCGACGTTGAAGAAATCGTTACCGAGCACCTTTTAAAGGGTAGAGTTGTTGAGCGCTTGGTATATAGCGACACAGGTAGCGACGAGGCTGTTGATGTAAGTCAGGTTTCTCTTAACGATACCGCTTTCTATAAAACTCAGAACCGTGTTGTTTTAAGAAACTGCGGTGTTATAAACCCTGAAAGCATCGACGAATATATCGCTATGGATGGTTATGCCGCTTTAGGTAAGGTTTTAACCGAAATGACCCCCGAAGATGTTATTAAGACTGTTACCGATTCAGGTCTTCGCGGCAGAGGCGGCGGCGGCTTCCCCACAGGTAGAAAGTGGGCACTTACCGCTCCTAACAAAGCAGATCAGAAATATGTTGTTTGTAATGCCGACGAGGGTGACCCCGGTGCATTTATGGACCGTTCTGTGTTAGAAGGTGACCCCCACTGTCTTATCGAGGCTATGACAATTGCAGGTTATGCAATAGGTGCAACCGAGGGTTATGTATATGTTCGAGCTGAGTATCCTATTGCTGTTTCTCGTTTGCAGATAGCTATAGACCAAGCCCGTGAATACGGACTTTTAGGTAAGGATATTTTCGGTTCAGGCTTCGATTTCGACCTCCACATCCGTTTGGGCGCAGGCGCCTTCGTTTGTGGTGAGGAAACTGCTCTTATGACCTCAATCGAGGGTAACCGCGGTGAGCCCAGACCCAGACCTCCTTATCCTGCAGTAAAGGGTCTTTACAACCGTCCCACTGTTGAAAACAACGTTGAAACCTTTGCAAACATTCCTCAGATTATTCTTCGCGGTGCAGATTGGTTTGCATCAATGGGTACCGAGAAATCTAAGGGTACAAAGGTATTCGCATTAGGCGGTAAAATCAAGAACACAGGTCTTGTTGAAATTCCTATGGGTACTACTCTGCGCGAGATTATTGATGATATCGGCGGCGGTATTCCAAATGGTAAAAAGTTTAAGGCAGCACAAACTGGCGGTCCTTCCGGCGGATGTATCCCTGCAGACCTTATTGATACTGAGGTTGACTACGATAACTTGGTTGCTCTCGGCTGTATGATGGGCTCCGGCGGTCTTATCGTTATGGATGAAGACACCTGTATGGTTGATATGGCTAAATTCTTCCTTGAGTTTACTGTTGATGAATCCTGCGGTAAGTGTACTCCCTGCCGTGTAGGTACAAAGCGTTTGCTTGAGCTTCTGGATAAAATTACTCAGGGCAAGGGCACATTGGAAGACGTTGACCGTCTGGAAGAGCTTTGCTACTATATTAAAGAGAACTCACTCTGCGGTCTTGGTCAGACTGCACCTAACCCTGTACTTTCCACACTTAAATTCTTCCGTGATGAGTATGTTGCCCACGTTACAGAAAAGCGTTGTCCTGCAGGTGTTTGTAAAGATTTACTTTCCTTCACTATTGATAAGGAAAAATGTATCGGTTGTGGGCTCTGCGCACGCAACTGTCCTGTTAACGCAATTGTTAAAACCGACTACACCGCACCTGGCCACAAGCTGCCCTCATATGAGATTGATGCTGAAAAATGTATCAAGTGCGGCGTTTGCTTAGGCAACTGTAAATTCAAAGCAGTAGAGAAGAAATAAGAAAGGAGCCAAGTTGAAAATGGATATGATTACTTTAAAAATTAACGGTATTTCCGTTAGCGCACCCAAGGGCTCCACAGTTTTAGAGGCTGCCCGTTTAGCTGGTATAGAAATCCCCACCCTTTGTTATATGAAAGAAAAGAACGAGATCGGTGCTTGCCGTATCTGCGTTGTTGAGGTTAACGAGGGCAGAGGTTTCCGCATAGTTACCTCTTGTGTATACCCCATTTCTGAGGGTATGGAGGTTCTTACCAATTCCGAAAAGGTTCAGAAGGCTCGCAAAACCACTTTAGAGCTTATTCTTTCCACCCACGAAAAGAAGTGTCTTTCTTGCGTGCGTTCCACCAACTGTGAACTTCAGAAGCTCTGCCGTGACTACGGTGTAGATGAATCTACCTTCGGTGGCTTTAAGCGCGAGTTTGAGCTTGATTATTCAACCCCTCATCTTGTTCGTGATAACAACAAGTGTATTCTTTGCCGTCGCTGTGTAGCTGCTTGTCAGGAACAGTATGTTGGTGTTATCGGTGCTAACGACCGAGGCATTGACACCAATATAGGCACACCCTTTAACGAGCCTTTAAGCGAATCCGCTTGTATTTCCTGCGGTCAATGTACTGCAGTTTGTCCCACAGGCGCATTAACCGAAAGAGACGACACCGATAAGGTTTGGGCTGCTCTTGCCGACCCCAAAAAGCATGTTGTTGTTCACACAGCACCCTCTATTCGTGTAACCTTAGGCGAGTGCTTCGGTATGGAAATCGGCGCTAATGTAGAGGGCAAAATGGTTGCCGCTCTCCGTCGTCTTGGTTTCGACAGAGTGTTCGACACCAACTTCGCCGCCGACGTAACAATTGTTGAAGAGGCTAACGAGCTTGTAGAGCGCATCAACAACGGCGGTGTTCTTCCTATGATCACCTCTTGCTCACCGGGTTGGGTTAAATTCTGCGAATACTTCTATCCCGATATGATTAACCACCTTTCAAGCTGTAAATCTCCTCAGCAGATGGCTAGCGCTATCATTAAAACTTATTACGCTGAGAAGATGGGCATTGACCCCAAGGATATCTTTGTGGTATCTATTATGCCTTGTACTGCTAAGAAGTTTGAAATCCGTCGTGACGATCAGAATGCTTCGGGCGACTTCGATACCGATGTAGCCCTTACCACCCGTGAGCTTGGCAGAATGATTGACCGCGCAGGTATTAAGTTCACCTCTCTCCCCGACGAAGAGTTTGACTCTCCCTTGGGCGACGATACAGGTGCCGCTGTTATATTCGGTGCCACAGGCGGTGTTATGGAGGCAGCTCTTCGTACCGCTAACGACTGGCTCACAGGCAAAGATAACACCGAAATCGACTTTGAGGCTTGCCGTGGTACAGAGGGTCTTAAGGAGGCTTCTGTTGAAATCAATGGCAAAACAATCAAGGTTGCTATTGCTTCAGGTGCCGCTGCTGCTAAGGTAGTTATGGACAGAATGAAGAACGGCACTGCAGATTGGACCTTTGTTGAAATTATGGGTTGCCCCGGTGGCTGTGTAAACGGCGGCGGTCAGCCAATTCAACCTCAGTCTGTTCGCGATACTGTTGACCTTAAGGCAGTTCGCGCAAAGGCTCTTTACGATCAGGATGCAGGTATGGCACTTCGTAAGTCCCACGAGTCACCTGTTGTTAAGACCCTTTACAGTGAGTGGTACGATGGCTTCGGCTGTGAAAAAGCACACCACCATCTCCACACTTCTTACGTTGCAAGAAAGAAATACAACGTATAAAAACTTTTCTGAAAAGTGCTTAAACTTCAAAAAGGTATGCAGAGAAAATCTGCATACCTTTTTTTGATGCTTTACATTTTTAAAAATCTGTGGTAATATAGTAACATACCACACCATCTTTGAATAGTCAACTTTATTTTGCGAGAAAATACCTTGGTAAAAGGTGTTTTCCTATTCTTGCAATTTAAAGTTGGTTTGGTGTGGTAACTTAACCGCGGGAGACACTTTTTCGGCACATCTCTTCGGGGGTGTGCTTTTTTATTGAGGTAATAAAATGAGAAGATGTATTTGTGTTATCATAGCGCTATTATCACTAACCGCCTGTGCAAAACAACAAGCTTTAACCAGCACAATTTCTGATGTCGAGTCGACTCATTCCGTTACGCCGCAAAAAGAATACACAAATGCAGTATATGAGGTTTCAATTTTAGAAAATCTACTGCATAACGACTCGGTGGGAAACGATTGGGAGAAAACCTATTGCTGTGACGGTAGCAGACTAACAGACGGCACTAGATTTACGGTACCAATAGGTGATAACATAAATAAAGAAATAGATATAGTTATTGTAGAAAACGATAAAGATAAAGATATAGGTGCTTGCTCTACTTCAATAAATTTAACCGATGGCTTTGTAGATATAATAGAAGTTATAGTTACCGAGAATAAAGGAAGGTATTGTGGCAGAACGGCTAAATGGCAAATTATCTTTACAGTAGAGCTAGTAGAATATATATAAATAACCACCCTAAATGCAAATAGGGTGGTTAAAAATTTTACTTATTGATTTTTAATTAAAATTCAAGCTTTTCACGAATAAAGCTTTTGAGCTCCGATATTGGAAGTCTTACCTGCTCCATAGTGTCGCGGTCGCGAACGGTTACACAGCCATCTTCTACACTATCGAAATCGTAGGTGATGCAATAGGGGGTACCGATTTCGTCCTGACGGCGGTAGCGCTTACCGATAGAGCCCGATTCATCGAAGTCAACCATAAATTCTTTTGAAAGGTCTTGGAATACCTTTGTTGCCTCTTCGCTCAGTTTTTTGCTAAGGGGAAGAACTGCGGCTTTAAAGGGAGCAAGGGCGGGATGAAGATGAAGAACAACGCGCTTGTCACCCTTTTCGTCGTCCTCTTCGTCGTAGGCTTCGCAAAGGAAGGTAAGCACAACACGGTCGGCGCCCAAAGAGGGCTCAACAACATAAGGAATATATCTTTCGCCGGTTTCCTGATCAAAATAATCCAAGGACTTGCCCGAAGCCTCCTGATGGCGGCCAAGGTCGTAGTTAGTTCTGTCGGCAATACCCCAAAGCTCGCCCCAACCAAAGGGGAAGAGGTATTCGATATCGGTTGTTGCCTTTGAATAGAAAGAAAGCTCTTCCTTTTCGTGGTCACGCAGACGCATATTCTCTTCCTTGATGCCAAGGCTTATGAGCCAGTTTTTGCAGTAGTCCTTCCAATAATAGAACCAATCAAGGTCGGTATCGGGCTTGCAGAAGAATTCACATTCCATCTGCTCGAACTCACGGGTGCGGAAAATAAAGTTACCTGGAGTAATTTCATTTCTAAAGGATTTACCAATCTGACAAACACCAAAGGGCAGCTTTTTGCGGGTGGTACGCTGAATGTTAGCGTAGTTAACAAAAATACCCTGAGCAGTTTCCGGACGGAGATAAACCTCGTTTTTTGCATCCTCAGTAACACCGATAAAGGTTTTGAACATAAGGTTAAATTTGCGAATATCTGTAAAATTCTTGCTTCCGCATTCGGGACATTCAATGCCGTTTTCCTTTATGTAATCTTCCATTTGCTGAAAGGTCATACCCTCTGCGTGGCCGCCTCGGTCTTCAATAAGCTTGTCTGCACGGTGGCGGGCGTGACAGTCCTTACAATCCATAAGAGGGTCAGAAAAGCCGCCAACGTGACCGCTGGTTACCCAAGTTTCAGGGTTCATAATAATTGCCGAATCAAGGCCAACATTATAAGGGGATTCCTGAACAAATTTCTTCCACCAAGCCTTTTTAACATTGTTTTTGAATTCAACACCTAAAGGGCCGTAATCCCAAGAGTTTGCAAGGCCGCCGTAAATTTCACTGCCTGCATAAACATAACCTCTGTTCTTAGCGAGGTTAACGATAGTTTCCATATCCTTTTCGTTATTCTTTAACATAAGATATACCCTCATTTCAAGTCATATAGAAATATAATACCGCGAAAGCGCAGAAAAGTCAAGGTTTGCCTAATAAAACCGCCTCCGTTTTTTGAATATTGGAAGCGGCATTATTTTTATTATTCAACAGTTACGGATTTTGCAAGATTTCGGGGTTTATCTATATCGCAGCCCCGTAGCACTGCAATTTCATAGGAGAGCAGTTGCATAGCAATCATAGAACTCAGGATTTGGGCATATTCTGAGCATTTAGGAAGCCTTAGAACTGTGTTTGCAACATTTTCGGGGGAGTGGGCATCACTGTGACAAATAAAAAGCACATCTGCGCCTCGGCTTGAGCACTCGCGGATATTACTTACAGTTTTATCATAAAGCAGGTTGGAGGTAGCCAATGCTATAACGGGTGTACCCTCGGTTATAAGCGAAATTGTGCCGTGCTTTAATTCTCCCGCCGCATAGGCCTCGCTGTGAATATATGATATTTCCTTAAGCTTCAGCGAGCCCTCTACAGAGAGAGCATAATCAATGCCTCTGCCAATATAGAAAAGGTTGTCATTTTTGTAAATCCCTTTGGCTATTTCCTTAATTGTTTCGTGAAGGCCAAAGGTTACCGTCAATGCGGCGGGAACATCGTTTAACAAACTGCTGCATATTTCTCGCACCGTTTCTTCTTCCATAGCACCAAGAAAAAGCGCCAGCTTTGCCGCCAGCAGCATAAACGCAGCAACCTGAACACAGTACCCCTTTGTGGTGGCAACGGCAATTTCAGGCCCTGCATAGGTGTAAATAGTGGCATCTGCCTCACGGGAAATGCTGGAGCCAACAACATTTATAATGCCCATTGTAAATGCGCCCTGCTCTTTGCTGTAACGAAGTGCCGCCAAGCTGTCTGCCGTTTCGCCCGATTGAGATACAATAATTATAAGGGTTTTGTTGTCTATAATAGGCCGATTATAGCGGAATTCCGAGGCAATTTCAACAGTAACGGGTATACCTGCCATATGCTCAATAAGATATTTCCCTACAAGCCCCGCATGCATTGCAGACCCACAGGCAACAACGTAAATCTTATTGATTTTTTCAAATAGTTCATCTTCTATTCCGTCACCGCCAAGATAGGGGAGTCCGTTTTTAATGCGAGGTCTTATAGTTTTATAAAAGGCTTCGGGCTGTTCGTGTATTTCCTTAAGCATAAAATGGGGGTAGCCGCATTTTTCTGCCGCCTCTAGTGTGATATCCGTCTTTTGCCAATTTGGGATTTTTTCACCGTTTTTGTCGATTAGTGTAATACTATTAGATGTGATGTGTACAAGCTCACCCTCTTCGGGGTAGCAAAATACATTTGTAAAGGGCAGAAGCGCCGTCATATCAGAGGCAAGATAACCGCCGTCAACCCCTTTACCTATAATCAAAGGGCTATCCTTTCTTATGGCAAAAATCTGATTTTCAAAATCCTTAAAAATAATTTGGAAGGCATATGAACCTGTAAATTTTTCGGTGGCATTGAAAATAGCCTTTACGGGGTCTGCACATTTTTTGTATTCTTCGCTAATTACAAAGGCCGCAACCTCGGTATCGGTTTCTGAAACAAGCTCGTGTCCATTTTTTGGTAGAGTATCTTTTAGTTCCCGATAGTTTTCTATAATTCCGTTATGCACCAATGCCAGCACATCTGTTTTGTGTGGGTGAGCATTTTTATCGCTGGGTCCGCCGTGAGTTGCCCAACGGGTATGACCTATGCCGCAATTAGCACCCGTGAAATTGTTTTCCCTTATCTTTTCACGGAGATTATCAACTCTGCCCTTGCACTTTATCAGTCTTATTTCATTTTTTTCATTTACTGCTATACCAACAGAATCGTAGCCTCTATATTCCAGCACCTTAAGACCTTTAATAATTTTTGGAACAGCATTAGAGCTGCCTGTAAAACCAACTATTCCACACATAAAAAGCAAAATCCTTTCAAAATCATTTTAAAGGGACTGGGGAATAATAGGTTTTACAGGCAGCTCTAAATTTTACTGCTCTAACAAAGAGAATTCCTACCATTTTGCAATACCTAAAAACCGCAAATATTCACGGCAATCCCAAGAGGGCTATATTATTTTATTGGCAAAAAAGCCTATAATATGCCCACTTAAGGAAAAATAATTGCAAAACGAGAAATGAATGCCCCTTTTCGGGGGACGGCTGATTTAATATTACGCGAGTCCGCGAGCCTTTATAAGCTGGGTTACCTCGTCAACATATTTTTCGCAAGTTTCTTCGCTTTCGGCTTCAACCATAACACGGATTAAGGGCTCTGTGCCGCTTTCTCTTAAAAGAATTCTTCCGCTACCTGAAAGCTGCTCTGTGATTTCAGTAATTTTAGCCGAAACCACTTCATCGTTACGAACAGCCGCCTTATCTTCAACACGGATGTTTTTTAGCACCTGCGGGAACATTTTAACGGGCTCAGCTAATTTAGATAAGGGCTGCTTTGCATTAAGGCAAGCCTCTGCAAGCTTGATTGCAGTAAGCAAACCATCGCCGGTAGTGGCATATTTACTTAAAATTATATGCCCCGATTGCTCACCGCCAACGCGGTTGCCATAGGTTACCATATTTTCGTAAACATATTTATCGCCAACTGTGGTCTGGGTGTAGTTTATGCCTGCTTCGTTAAGTGCTTTGTAAAGCCCCATATTAGACATAATGGTGGTAACAACGGTGTTGTTGGCAAGAGTGCCGCGATTTTTCATATCCACACCAAAGATGTAAAGGATATGGTCGCCGTTAATAACATTACCTTTTTCGTCAACCGCAATACAGCGGTCTGCATCACCGTCGAAAGCAAAGCCCATATCAAGCCCCTTCTCCTTAACGAATTCCTGCAGCACTTCAATGTGGGTAGAGCCTGCATTTTCGTTAATGTTGGTGCCGTCGGGTGCGGCATTTATGGTGTGGGTGGTAGCACCTAATGCATCAAAAACACTTTTTGCCACCATCCAAGCACTGCCGTTGGCACAATCAAGACCAATATTCAGACGCTTAAAAGAACGAGCAGATAGAGAAATAAGGTAACCGATGTACATATTTCTACCTGCGGAATAGTCCACGCTTCTACCGATGTCAGCACCTGTTGCCAAGGGCAAATCGTCGCCCTCAACACCTAATTCCTTTAGGTTGCCGTCTAAATACAGTTCAATTTTCTCGATTGTTTCGTCGTCAATTTTCTCGCCCTTATGGTTTATTAGCTTAATACCATTATCGTAATAAGGGTTGTGGCTTGCAGAAATCATAATACCGCAGGCGAATTCGTCGGTATGGGTAGCATAGGAAACGCTGGGGGTGGTGGTAACGTGGAGCATATATGCATCTGCTCCCGAAGCGGTAAGGCCTGCAATAATTGCATATTCAAACATATAGCTTGAAAGTCGAGTGTCCTTACCTATAACCACTTTAACCTTTTCGTTTTTTCCCTGTGCATAGTACCAACCAAGAAAACGACCTATTTTGTAGGCGTGTTCGCTGGTAAGTGTTTTTCCGGCTTCACCACGAAAACCGTCTGTACCAAAATATTTTGCCATAATCTAATTTCCTCCAAAACATTAAAATTAACTACTCTTAATTTAAGCGTATGCAGTTTGTAAGAAAATAAATCTGTAAATATTGTATCATACATTTTATGTATAGTCAATTAACGAAAGCCTATAGGTATATTACCTCTCTAAAAACTAAAAAACCGCTTGGCGTTATAGGTCAAGCGGTTTTAAGAAAGAGATAGGTATTTTATAATTTTTATTCATTAGCTCGAAGTAGTTCGCTTAAGCTCGTATACCACGTCGGCAGTTTTTGCCACATTAGGAGAATGAGTAACTATTATAACACATTTACCTTCATCTGCCAGCATTTTGAATATATTCATTATTTCTTCCTGCGTTTCTCCGTCAAGATTGCCTGTAGGCTCGTCGGCAAGGATAATCTGCGGATTATAGGAAAGAGCACGGGCTATAGCAACACGCTGTTGCTGACCGCCCGAAAGCAATAAAACTCTTCTTTCCAGCTCCTCCTCTTCAATATGCACCTTTTTAAGAAATTCGGCAGCCTTTGCCTTTTTGTTTTTTGCCTTAACCCCCGCTATATCCATAGAAAGCTGAACATTTTCTATGGCGCTCATATGAAAAAGCAAATTAAAGCTTTGGAATATAACCCCCACATGTCGGCTTCGGTATTTATATCGGTCCAGCTTAGAAATATCTTTACCGTCATATAAAATCTGTCCGTCGGTTGGTTTTGCAAGGCCCGATAGCAGGGAGAGAAGTGTGGTTTTTCCCGCTCCCGATTTGCCAACAATGGCGTAAATTTTGCCTGTTTCAAAATTGTAGTTTATATTATCTAAAATTTTGCGGGAGTTTTTTTCATAACGGTAGCCTAAATTTTTCAATTCTAAAATATTCATATATTCTCCCTTCCTTATTCGCGGTTACTTAATATTTTCAGCGGCTCATAACGCATTACAAACAACACTGCGGAAAGGGCGGAAATCAGGGTAAGCCCTAAGCCTACAAGTATCATTTGACCGATAACGTGCAGGTCGGTTGCGGAGGAAACAGATGCAATGTAGTTATTGGTTCTCCTCATAAAGCCTTTAAAACGCTCACCCATATCTCCACGATTATTTTCCATATCACCTTGCGGCATTTCAGGTGGTGCTTCACCGCTAAAGTCTTGCGGATTTTCGGGGGGATTTTGGTTTTCGGGAATATTTGTAATATCTGAGCCGTTTTCTGTAGCTTCGGCTGTGCTGTTTATGGTTGTAAGCAAGCCATTGGTAACGGGCACCGCGGCTGCCGCCCCTATACCGCTACCTATTATTAAGGCAGTAAAGGTTATGCAGAACAGTTCTATTACAAATTGGGTTGCAACCTTGCGCTTTTTCATACCAATTGCGGTTAAAACACCTATTTCATACTTTCTGTCGCGAATGCTGAAAAGGTTGATGATTATAAGCACAATGGCACCTATAATAAATATAACTATAAGGAAATATGTGGCATACCCACCCAAGGTTTCAAGCTGCTCTATACTTTGCTCGTAGTTTTCTACATCCTCCGAAACCAAGCTGTAATTATTCTCAGTAACCAATTCGCTCATAGAGGTATAATCGGTAAGGTTTTTAAAGCTGTAGGTACCGCTGTAAATGGGGGAGAGTGTAGTGCTTTTTTCTTCAGCTTCTTCCTGTGCATCTTCAGTTGTCAGCGAAGTGTTTTTCTTCTCGCTGGAGGCTATAATTTTTTCAATAGCCGCACCGCTTATATGTATGTAGTTGTCTGTAAAAGAAGCGTTGGAGGATATGTTGGTGGTGTCGGCGGATTGAGAAGTATCGCAAATGCCTGCTATTGTAAATTTATAGGTTTCGTCTTCATTTTCAGGGTTTGCAAGGGTGAATTTATCTCCCACCTCAAATTCATTTTCTTCAGCTAAAGCTTTGGATATAACACATTTTCTTGAATTATCTTCAAGGTCTAAAACCTCTAAATCTTTTACATATTGAGGCATAGCGCTGTAAGAACTGTAGCCCGTAACGGTAAAATCGTTCATGGATGCCATATTGAAAAAGAACTGATTATTCGTTATGTGGTTATGGGTAATAAAGGTGTCTCCGCCCCGCATACCTCCGCCATTTTCGGGAGCAGTATTGCCGTTTTCAGTATTTTCTCCTGCGTTTTCAGGCATCTGAGGGAACGAGGTAGTATTGTTATTTTGATTGTTATCGGTTGTATAATCAGCGGTATCCTCTGAAATTACCGATTCTGTAGAGGTGGTAGAGCTGCTTGTGGAGGAGGTTATTATTTCTCCGTTTTTTATGTCTCCGTATTTATCTCTGAAATCCTTATTTTGTCCAAATGAGCCCGAAACATCAAGGGGCTCAATGCCATCATCTGCGGAAAAATAAAGAGATGCGGTATATCCAAAATCCTTTACAAGGTTATTGTCGGCATATTCTTTTAAAGTTTCAATGGCAACACCCTGCTGTGAAATACCTTTGTTACGAGAGGTCAGAGTGGCTGTTATTTCTCTGTCCTCTGCGTATTGGGTTTTTAAGGTGTTGTTGGCTCTTTTAATGGAAAGACCAATGCAAGAGGAAACCGATAACACCAGTACTATAAGTGCAATAAGCAGATTTCTGCCCTTGGCACGCACAATACTTTTAAATGCGTTTTTTAAAATATACATTCAAATGGTAACTCCTTTGATTTTTATTGTTATGTTATCATTTTAGCGGGGTTTTGTTGTGGTGATTAAATTAAATTGTTAACATACTGTAAACACAAAAAGCCACCCAAAACATTGTTTTGAATGGCTTTCAATATAAAATAATTAGTTTTTAAGTGCCTCTTTTAAGGCATCTTCACAGGCCACAAGGGGCTGCAGGGTGAATTCGGCAGTAAAGTTGCGCTCGCAAAGGGTGTACTGCTCCAATATGGCAGAGCCACAAGATGCCGAGCCTAAGCCCGAATGCATATAATCGAAGCAAAGCACAGTTTCGTAGGGCTTGGGCAACTGAAAATCGTGGGTCGAGGCAATCAAATCCTCTTGCCTATAGGGCAGACAGTTGAAATCAAACCCCGTAGCGTTTTTAACCAGCAAGCCGTTTCCACCATTATCGGTAACAGCGCACCAGAGAGTGTCGGTGTGATTCCCGTTGTCCTGAGGCTTTATAAAGTGGGTATACTGAGCGTTCACATCACTTTTGAATCTACCTACAAAGCTAGACTGTTGCATATCGGGGTAGCTTGCTTCGGGGCCCTTGCCAAAGTATTCAAGCCTATTAAAGCTTACAGGCATAATTGCTCTAAAGCCAAAGCGTGGCAAAAATTTAATGAATTTGGATTCTACGTTGGCAGTGCAGCTGATTTTAATCTTACCACCGCCGTCGATTTCATAACTGCACCTGCCGAAGATTGCCCTTACCTTGGTGGGGGCAGAAAGGGTGTAGTCAACAGATATTTTTATAGTTTTTTGCAGTACATCATAATCTATGTTCACGCCTCTCATCTGTAGGTCATCTAACCCTGATTCATTAAGGAAGCCACAGTACATTTCGTTGTCAATGGGTGCGTGGTAGGCATTTAGTGCCAAAGGCTCCTTTAAAAGCTCTATGCCTTTTATGAGAAGTGAAGTAAACATACCGTATTTTTTAGAGAAGGTGTATTTAAATGCCTCTCCTGTAACGGTGAGATACTGTTTTTCAGCCAAAATGGTGGGTCGTGCAAAAACAGGCGCGGTTAACTGCTGGGGTTGGTTAAATATTTCAAACTGCTGTGAACTTAAAACAGTGCCATATGGTATACTTTCGCTGTTACTCATCCATTTAAAGAAAATTCTTATGTGGCATATACCCAAAAGCTGGGGATATTCAATCTCAACCTCTTCTGTGCCATGAGGGGGAGTTGTAAGTAAGGGTAATTCCCCCGATTTAACAACCTCGCCGTAGCTTGTAATTTCATAATAACCTTGAAGCCTTGAAAGGAAAAGGAAATCATATCGGTTGGTAATGCTGAATTTACCGATATTCACATCAACCGCTTCAACATTCACGGGAGAAATAACATATTTGTAGTTTACAAGTCCCGGTGTGGGTGTGCCGTCGGGCTGAATAAGACCATCTACACAGAAGTTGCCATCGTGATATTTCTCGCCGTAATCACCGCCGTAAAGGTATATATCCCTTCCGTCTTCGGTTTTACCGCCGTATAAACCGTGATTAAACCATTCCCAAACACAACCGCCCATAAAGCGGGGCTCTGCATAAATTAAATCCCAGTAATCCTTTGTGTCACCCGGACCGTTGCCCATTGCGTGGGAATATTCGCACAAGAATAAGGGCTTTTCATTATTCTTAAAATAGTAATCACGGCAATATTCAAGCGACGGATACATACGGCTGTTAATATCGGGTTCAGGCTTGTATACCCAATTAAGAAAATCTGTGCCTGGGTTTTTGCCGTTATCCGCGCCGTCGTCATAGGCACCCTCGTAGTGGGTAATGCGATGTGGGTCGCGATGCTTTGTCCAAGAAAGAGCAGAACGGAAGTTGCAGCCGTAACGACTTTCATTTCCCATAGACCAGCCAAAAACACAAGGTCGGTTTTTATCTCGCTCTACCATACGCATAATGCGGTCTAAATATGCCGCCTCCCATTGAGGGTTGTCGGAAATATTTAGCTTGTCTTCAATACTACAGTCGCCGTAAATCCATATTCCGTGAACCTCTAAGTCGGCTTCGTCTAACACATACATACCTATGCGGTCACACAGCTCGTAAAAACGCGGGTCGTTAGGGTAGTGGCTGGTGCGTACAGTGTTTATATTGTGTTGCTTCATTTTATAAAGGTCATCGGTCATATTTTGCAGAGAACAAGCATAACCATTCTTGGGATTAAAATCGTGGCGGTTCACACCCTTTAATTTCACGGCGGTACCGTTTATTTTAAAAATGTTATCTTCAATTTCCACACGGCGTACACCGATTTTTACAGGGATAATTTCGTTTGCCGATTCAATAAGCGCAGTGTAAAGGAGGGGAGTCTCGGCAGACCAAAGCATAGGCTCTTCTATATGAAAACGTACCGTGCCGTCGTCCATAGGTATAACGGTGCCCAATTTTGTTCCTTCAGGGTCAAAAAGTGTAACATAGGTGTCAATAGGGCTTCCGCCTTTAATCGAAAGAACAATCTCTCCGCTGGAAAAATCGGGGGAGGTGAAAGTTTTAACCTCAAAATCCACAATATGGTCTTTAGGTCGAAGCAGCATATAAACATCGCGGAATATGCCCGACATACGCCATTTATCCTGAGTTTCAAGGTATGTGCCATCGCACCATTTAAGTACAACCACCGTAATGCGGTTTGTACCAATTTGAAGGTAATCGGTAACATCAAACTCCGAGGTCATATGGGAAACCTGACTGTAGCCTGCAAACTCTCCGTTTACATAAAGATAAAAACAGGAATCCACGCCCTCGAAAATGAGGTATTTCTTCTGGTCCTTACAGTCTTCTGAAATATTAAATTCCCTAACATATACTCCTGCAGGATTGTCGGCAGGCACATAGGGCATATTATTAGGAATAGGGAAGTGCTTATTAAGATACTGAGGCTTGTCGTAGCCGTGAAGCTGCCAGTTGGAGGGGACGGGTATATTGTCCCATCCTGAAATATCAGCATCGTAATAGGTGAGCATATCGGGAATATCGTCGTATGCGTTAAAATATTTAAATTTCCAATCGCACCCTGAGAGCATAAGTAAGCTTTTTGAGTATTCACGAACTCCCTCTGCCGCTGTTTTAACATCGGTGTAGGGAATATAGTATGCTCGGTTTGGGCAAACACCCAAATGCAGTTTTTGATTATTTTCGTGACATCTTTCGTAAATCATTATTAGTTCTCCCAGTCAGTCAAGTAATCCCTAATAGCAATATTTTTACCACCTAAATAATAATAACGCGGAACTCGGCGAGATACCGAACAAACAATCTCATAATTGATTGTATCACCAAAATCGGCTATTTCCTGGGCGGTTATGGTTTCGCTTTTATCAGTGCCAATAAGAATTGCCTCGTCGCCCTCGCGCACATTTTCAAGATGTGTAACATCAACAACAATCTGGTCCATACAAACTCTACCCACAATGCTGCAACGTGAGCCGTTTATTAAAACCTGACCGTGATTCGACATAAATCGTGGATAGCCGTCGGCATATCCCACAGCTATTGTGGCAAGCTTGATTCTTCCTTTTGATTTGTAAGTTCTGCCATAGCTTACAGTGTCACCCTCAGACGCCTCGTGCAGCATAGTAACCACCGATTTCAGCGACATAACAGGCTGAAGCTTTATGGGCAAATCTAGATGTTGGTCTGGAGTGAGCCCATACATAGCAATTCCTAAACGAACCGCATCCAGGTGCATTTCGGGTATGGTAAATATGCCTGCAGAATTACAGCAGTGGCGGATTTTCGGGATATATCCTGATGCTTTAAGCGCTCTGTATGTAGTGTTAAAGCGGCTTGCTTGTAACTTCGTAAATTCTAAATCGGGGTCACCGCTACGATCAGCGGCGGCAAAGTGGGTAAAAAGCCCTTCAAAAGCAAAACAATCATTTTGCAGAACTTCAATAATTTGCGGGGTTGCATCATTACTACAGCAGTTAAACCCAATTCGATTCATACCTGTGTTTAATTTTATGTGTATATTAAGCTTTTTACTAAAGGCTTTCAGTTTTCCTGAAAGAGTCGCAGCATATTGAGGAGAGTGAACAGTCTGGCTTATGGAATAATCCGCCAAAACTTCTGCTTGGTCGGGCGAGGTGTATCCCAAAATCAAAATTTTGCTATCTATTCCGCTTTTGCGTAGCTCTACCGCTTCCCTAAGGCTGGAAACGGCAAAGAAATCTATGCCTATGCTTTTTAAATAATTGCAGGTTGCTATAGCGCCGTGTCCGTATGCGTCAGCCTTTACAACGGCGATAATTTGGGTATCTTGCAAAAAGCCACGAACCGACTCGATATTATGTTTTAGGGCATCCAAATCAACTTCTACCCAAGTATGTTTTTTGAATTCAAGCATATTTTAGTCCTCATCCTCGCCGTAAAACTTAGCAACATCAATATTTCTTCGTTCAACTGCGGTGGAGAATACAATCTGTGTTTCGGTAGCACCAAACTGTTGAATCTGTCCAATAAAATTATCAAGCTTTTCGGTGCTTTCAAATGCGACCTTTATCATCATAGAATAATGACCTGTAACACAGTTGCATTCCAACACATTCGGATGGTTGCAAACAAATGGATAAAAGGTGGGTTTTTGGTTGGGCTGGAGCTCCAAATTAACAAAGGCAATAATCGGATAGCCCAGTTTTTTATGGTCTATACAGGCAGTGTACCCTGTAATTATACCCTCTTTTTCAAGTCTTTCAATTCGCGAAGCGGTAGCAGGAGATGAGAGATAAACCTCTTCTGCAAGCTGTTTAAGCGGCGCTCTGCCGTTCTTCTGTAAAAGAGAAATCAACTTATAATCAATGCTATCCATAAACTTAACCTACCTTTTCACAAAATGTCTATAGGTTAATTTTATTACACAAAAGCATATAAGTCAAGGGGATTATTAACGCCCATAGTTAATAAAATTAACCCCCAAAATATAGCTTTGAGGGTTAGTTCGGGTGGTTGTTATTGAATAATAAAGTTGAATAAACAGCATTATAAATGATTATGAGTTTTCAAATAGAGTCAGTTGTTTGTTATCGTCGCAAATACACAGAAAAATCTGTTTTGCATTTTTGTATCCATTTGCCTCCAACTCCTTTTGCAACCACCTGATGTCAAGTCCCATTCTTGTGAGATTTTCTTCTAAAATTCTGCCGTCCATAATAACTTCGGTGCATATCTTTTCAGGGGCTGGCACTAAATTCATATCGATGGGATTGAGCGGTCTTTTGGTGGATTTTGGCAACACAGTCAGCCTGCCGTTGTATTCAAAAATGGCGGTTTGAATATCGTTTAAATTAAAATACCCTTCTTGCCTGCACATTACCATAAATTCGCTGAGGTCAAGCTGTGCCTTTTTCATATTTTTGCGGTAAAGCTTTCCATTGTTCATTATAATGGTAGGGGTGCCGTTAATGAACTTTCTCATTCTTGGAAGCTTGCTTGTAATAACAGTTAACATAACGGTTATAATTCCATATACCACCATAGCAATAAGCGGCTTCCAAGGCTTTTCAAGCTCGGTTGCAAGCTCGGCTGCTATTGAACCAATAGTAATTCCTGTAATGTAATCAAAAAAGTCAAGCTGTGACATCTGTTTGTGACCCATCACCTTTGCAATTACAAACAATGCCACTGCAGAAAGCAGAGAAGTGAGAATAATTTTTACAAATTCCATACAATACCTCTTTTAAAAAAATAATGGATATTGTTATTATGATTACCCGAAATGTATGTATTTACACCGAGTTTTTATTTCTTAAGGTTTCACAAAAACTTCGTTGGGTAGCAATTGTCACCAGTGTATCTCCAAGCTGCACAAGAACCGATGCTAATAACAAAATCTCGTCATCACTGAATTTACAGGCAATCGCATTAGCAACCGCGGTGACAGATGTAGTCAATTCACAGGAGTTCAAAAAATATCACCTCTGCTATTATAATATGCAGAGGTGATATTAAGTTTTCTGTGTTGATTTTTGTTGATCAAATCATCAGGTTGGGTATTAGTGTCTTTTAAGAATGATATTATGGTATCAGCGGCGGCAGGGAAACGTCAAGAGAACACCATAAAATTATTTTTCTACGGTCAGTTTTATTTGATTATACTCATCTTCTGCTTCTTTAAAGACTTCGATTATTTTTTCAATTTCATCTGCGATTTCCTGTGCTGCAACAGTTTCAGGTTTAAAAATTATTTTTATATTTGCAGGAACATACATTAATCCGGTAATTGCATCCCATAATGCATCCAAATTGCAACCGTAAAATTCAGGTAGTTCCAACTCTTTTTTTATCAATTCATGAACTTCCCCTAAGTATTTACAGTTTGAAAAGTCAAGAGTTCTATCCTTGCTATATAAATAATCAATATTACTCATTTTATATCTCCTTGGTGTATTTGTACAAATGTCATATAATGGTCATACGTTGCAAAAACCAATCCATCGTTTGAATATATCAATCTATGGCGGATTCTGTACCCTGTATCATAGTTTATATCGGCCTCATACCAAACTCTACCCGGTGCCGACGGCAAGTGTCCATTTTTATTCCTATAAATATCACCGCCAATCACTTTGCCGGGAGCAACTGCATTTAGATTTCCAAGAACGTTTATCCAGCCTGCATTTATCGCATCTTTTTTGCTAATGTAATTGGACGGTAGTCTGCCATAAAAGCTTAAATACACATTTGCACCATTTTGCCCATTTTGTGTAGCATCCCAAAAATAAGCTGCTTTCATTGGCATAATTCTACAACCGCATCTGTCATGCACAGGTGGTTCAGTTTCTAAAATCTCATAAATCAAATATACCTTTCCGTGTTGACGTCTACAAAATTTGCACGTGGTTGAACTTAAAGAAGATATCCAATTATTATAATCTGTGATATCGTGTGTTTGAGGTGTAAAATTTTCTAATAAGTCTTTTTTCACCTCCTCTAAATATAATGGTTGCAAGTACGTTTTCCTTACATAGTAACTCATATTTTTTCCTTATAATTAGTAAGGAACAAAAAATCCCTCCATATATAGGGAGAAAAACAGCAAAACTTGCACTAAAATATGCAACAAACCGAAAACATTTACAAAAAGTTCACAAGTATTGGTTTTGCACATACGTTAATTTTAAATATACCACAAATCTATATTTTTTTCAAATTATATAAAAGCGTGTGGCAGTTCAAAACTGTCACACGCTTTATCGTTATGCCGAATTTTTCTTTTTTTATTGGCTTTTTGGGTTTGAGAAGATAGTTGTTGAGATCAATATATTCAACTATCTAAGCATAGGCATCTTGGACATCAAGACAACCTCGATATATACGTTTCTTGTGCGAAAAAGCCTTCTATATCTTTAATCAAAATTTTCAATTTCCGCAAGGTGGGCGATGCAGGGAATACTTTCGCCCTGTTGAGTAGATACGGTCGAAAGCAGCGCGCCTGTGCCTACAACCAACACCTTTTTCCACTTGCCCGCTTCAAGATTAGAAAGAATATAGCTACAAAAAAGCGAGCCGACACATCCGCAGCCTGAGCCGCCGGCATGTACATCCTGCTTTTCTCGGTGGAACATCAGCTTTCCGCAGTCATTATGGTTTTCGAGGGTTACACCTTGACGCTTTAAAAGCTTTAATAAAAGCTCCGAGCCAACAAACCCTAGGTCACCTGTAAATATATAGTCGTAATCATCGGGTTGAGTTCCGGTGTCTTTTAAGAATGATATTATGGTATCAGCGGCGGCAGGGGAAAATGTCAAGAGAACACCACAAATTTTTATCATCCAAAAATTTCCTTTGATAATGCGGGTTTAGAGCACTTATGGTGTGAGTGCGGCTATGGGGAGGTAAATGTTAAACAAACACCATAAGCCAATTTTATAGTGCATTTTTCACAAAAAAGCATATTTTGATTTGACATCAAATTTTGTGGACGAAAATTTTTATTATAAATAGTACTAATATCCGAACGAATAATTGAAATACATTGCTATATCTTTCGCCTTATGTTAAAATATATTGGATAAAAATACTGGGAGGTTTCAGTATGAGTATATTAACTGCCGCAAGCAGTAAAAGTGCCTGGCGCGGATATGAATACTTTATAGAGGATAAAGTGTAGTTTGTAAAAAAACTCGACGACACTCACTTTGGTGGTGCAGTTGCAGGTAACGAAGCAGAGCCGTATGCTGTAACGATTGATATTGAGCATCCAAAAAGGTCTACTTGCGACTGTCCATTTGCTAACGGACTTAAAGTATGCAAGCACATGGTTGCCATATACTTTGCCGTCTTCCTTGAAGAAGCAATTAAGTTTAAAGCTGCAATCGACCGTGCACTCGAAGAGGAGGAACAATATCGCGAAGAGCTTCCCGGAAGAATTGAAAAGTATATAAACCGACTCAACAAAACACAACTCAAAGATTTAGCATTAAAACTAATCTACGAATTACCCGAATATGAGTTCGAGCAGTTTGTAAATGAATACATTGATTAAAAGATAAAGCGTGTGGCATTTACTGCCACACGCTTTATGTATGCTATTTTTTAATGTCATTAGAGTTACGTGGAATAAATGTAAATGGTTCGGGCGAATTTGTAGTCCACAGTTTCAGCACATCCAACTGATGCTTGGTAAGGGCAACACGGCGATTAGACATTTTGCAGAAATCACTCTTAAAATTTGAATTGCTTTTACTGTGTGTTAAATCCGTGATTTTGGTTATATCTGTACAGCGAACCAGTTCATCTTCAAGGTTTCTTACCTGTGGCAGAAATACAAGCTTTGACCTTGTACAGTACTTCTCTACACGAGAAATATTGACCTTCAGTTTCTCGGTAATTGGCACATCTGTATCAAAGACAAAAACTACCGCCGTTCCGGGTGTAATGGTAATAAGTCTTGATTTTGAAATATCTTCAGTTAATACATTCAAAACCTTAATTTTCCCCGGTGTGATTAAAGCAGGGGATTCTTTTAAAGAAGTAATAAATGCTTCCTCACATTCACCCTCTACAAAATAGATGCAGCTATTGATTTTACTCATTATCCCACCCCTTTTCAAGAGTGTCGAGAAGTGAGTCATTGGGTAAAGATGAGAACACATCGTTTTCAACTGCACAGCGTATTGAGTCGGTATTTCTCTTCAAAACATCAGATGCATACATGACTGTTACTTCGCATTTATCTTCAACAACTTTTTTGCGCAAGAATGCAAAAGAATGCTTGGGTAAATTAAGGTCAAGCATATCGGTGTTATGAGTTGTGAATATAAGCTGATCATTCGCTTTGAGATTATCAAGCATCAGTGCAAATATTCGTTTTTCAATGTCCGTTTGTATATACGAAAAATGCTCATCACAATAATAGAAACTACCCGCATTTGAGAGAATAGATGCAAGGAAGATTGCGATATCTATACCTTCAGCCGTACCGCTTGAAAGTACTTCACGATTAAGAAGTTTGCCGTCCTGAATAATAATTTCAGTACCTTTTCTTCTGATAATAAAGGAGTCTTTTAAATCTTTAGATATTGATACATCAGTAAGAGTGGGATCAAGTGTTCCAATTACTGCTTTGAGTGTGCGAAGCAATACATCCTTTTTCATACCGTCAATATTAAGAGTGGTTTCAATTTCAGGATATGCGAATCTGTATTTTAATTCTCCAAACAATTTCTTAAGTGTTTTAGCTTCAGTATCAATGATATTTTCATCAATCTTAGTAGCACACTTTTCATATGTGTCATTAATCTTAATTTTTGTGTTACCGTATTTGAGAATAATATTAGATGTATTAGAGTCGATTGTTGCAGACAATCTATGCATAGTGTAGCCTTGATTTACTAAATCAATAGAGAAAGAACCGATGGTTCCGGGTGCTACCATCTCAAGAAGTAAGGCAGTATTTCCTGTGTTAATAAATTTGAAGATTCTTGATATGGCTTTGCCGAGGCTTGTTTTGCCTGTTGCATTAGAACCCATAAGAACAACAGCTTTCTTGTATCTGAAAGCAGGACGATTCTCCAAGTGCTCATTATCAATAATGGAATTCACTATCTTTTTAGGATAAGTGAAATTGATATTGAAATCATTAAACCCAAATACATTATCAAGGGCAACATTCAATACGATCATAATTATACTCCTTTTTTGCATTTGTTCGTATTTTACGAAGTAATTATAACATATCGATTATATTATTGCAAGACTTTTTTCAAAATATTCGTTTGAGGTATATTCTTTTTGTACACATAAATAATAGAAGGACCGCCTCTATACCACGAGTTTTAGAAAGAGTGATTTTTTATTCAGATAGAAATTCTAATTTCTTTATTACCAATAATATCTTTTTTCCAGCTTTTTCTT
>JAZNRT010000030.1:0-2450 GCA_045590875.1 Acutalibacteraceae bacterium | reverse complement strand
CGCAATCTTTAAATCTCAGCTTGTTGCGGCAAGGGTGGGAGAATCTGTTTGCTCATCGGTGGAAATGCCTCAGGAGTTTAACGAACCTTTTGAGAGCGCCATAACCGAGCTTGGCGCACTTGTAGAAAAGGGAGATGCTCTGTCTGCTCAAATGAAGGAGGATAGGCAGGTGGCAGAGGCGTCTGCCTTATCAGCCAAAGCTTCTGAGGAGCATGCCCAAATCTGCCGAGACTCGGCTCAAGCCTCAGCTGATTCGGCAAAGGCATCGGAAGTAACTGCAACCTCTGCCGCCGGTGATGCGGCAAAATCTGCTGTAGATGCATACGGTGCTGTGTCTGCCGCTGAAAGTGCCGCCGCATCGGCACGGCTATACAGCGAATCGGCAGATTCCCACGCGGGAAATGCCGCGGCTTATGCTAACAGTGCTCATCAAGAGTATCTAGAATCAGAAGATAGTGCAGTTAAATCGTCAGAATTTGCAACGGAAGCGAAAGAAGCGGCAGCGAAAGCAAAAGAAGCAGCAGAAGATGCTAAAGAAAAGGCAGAGGCTGCCCCTATATTAGAAGTTGATAGGTCTGAAATATTTACCGACGATGGTTCGGGTTGGGAATATAAACATGTACAGATTCCAGATTTAGATCAGACAAACGCGCCGAGTGGTGTGTATGACAATGCGTATATACAAACTCAGTCCATAGGACAACTAGATGCTGGTAGTTATACAATGCGATTAACTGTGGGTGACGACTGGAATGCCGATGAATCCGGTAAGGAGTTCTGTATTTTTTCGTACGCACCAGTCCCTGTTGTGGTTCTTAACGACGACGGTACTGTGAGCCAAGTTATGGGTGTAAGTGCTTTGTACAGATTTGATCTACCTAAGGTCCCTGATACCGGTAACGAATACGTTATAAGTTTTGAAATACCCGATAGCGTCGCCAACGCAGGAATTGGTTTGTATAGTGTCTGTGGCGTGTATGATAATTTAGATATATACGATAAAGTCTTTTCTATCACCCAAACTTTATCGAGCATAGTGATATATAACCATACTTACGTTAACATAATAGATGAGCTGAATAAGGTATACGATTCCGCTTCCGCTGAAGTGGTGTGGTGTACCAGTAGTGATTATGAGGTGAGTGAAGGCAACCCAATAAGCGTTTATGGATATGATGGTAATTACTTCACAATTCCATTATTGGAAGCAGGAGAATATAGGTCTTATATTTATCCTGCTGGTGGTGTTCGTCCTGATGGTTCTGTAATGCATCCATACAGCCATTCTATATGCTTGTTCGAGAGCGCCGATGCTACCGAACCTATCGCTTGTTACAAAATGTATGACAGTTTTACTATAACAGAAACACTGAAAAACGTAATAATGTTGTTAACAACTGAAGGTTATCCTGTGACAGGCGGACCTAGATGGGATATAAGCGCTTACCCCTTAACAATATACCGCACAATGAACCATAAGGAAGCTTCAGAAACGGCGGTGATGGCATTAAGCAGCGTGGGTGATATAGAAAAAGCCCTTGACGGAATTATTTCTATTCAGGAAAGCCTTATCGGGGGTGAAAACCTATGAGCGTAGCAGATAAACTCACCACAATCGCTGAAAATGAACAAAAGGTTTATGATGCGGGTAAGCAAGCTGAATATGACCGATTTTGGAATGGTTATCAGCAAAACGGAAATCGAACAAGTTACAGGTATGCTTTTTGTGGTAGAGGGTGGACTGACGAAACCTACAAGCCGAAATATCCTGTAGTATGTAAAGGAAATCTCGAACAGGGTTACAGAGAATGTGAAATGACGAGCCTTTCTAATGTTGACACTTCTGGGGTAACAAATGCGGGGTATGCGTTTTATAATACAAAGCTTAAAACTATAGATAAATTAGATTTTAGCAGTGCAACAACAACCGCACTTGCAGTAGCACATTCTGCCGTGCTACATACCATAGGCGAGTTGGTCTCAAGTGAAACTACGGTTTGGAGTTCAAATACCTTTGAGGGCTCAAGACTTTTAGCTAATTTGAAGATTACAGGTACTATAGCAACTAATTTTACTTGTACTTTATCTAGTTTAACCTATGAAAGCCTAAGAAGTATTATTGATTGCTTAAAGGATTATAGTGGAACAACTACGACAAAAACACTTACTTTAGGCGCAACAAATCAAGATAAATTAACACAGGCTGACCTTGTAGAAATAATAGCGAAAGGATGGACAATAGCATAATGGAAAAATCAACAGTTAAAATTACAAAACTCACCGCCGCAGAGGGTATGACATTAACTAATGGCGAGACCTGGGGTAAAATTATTTATTTAGGCTGTAACGACAGTGCAGAAACTTGGCGGGAAATTACCGATGAAGAAGCCCAAAGGTTGCAGGAAGAGCTTAATGAAGAGGAGCCAATCCTTGAACCGGAGAGGGAGGAG
>JAZNRT010000029.1:0-18908 GCA_045590875.1 Acutalibacteraceae bacterium | reverse complement strand
ATACGGACACGAAGTTCAAGACCGCGATATGGTAGAGGATATCCCTGAGGATGTTAAAGAAAAGCTTCTGCGCTTTGGTCGTGCCGCAATTGCTGTTGCAACTATGAGAGGAAAATCCTACTTGCAGATTGGCTCTCAGTGTATGGGCATCGGCGGATCAATTATGGATCAAGATTTTGTAGAGTCTTACCTTGGTATGCGTGTTGAATCGGTTGATGAGGTTGAAATTCTTCGTAGAATGGAAGAGGGTATCTATAACGAAGAGGAATATCAAAAAGCTCTTGCTTGGACTAAGGAGCATTGCAAAGAAGGCCCCGATAACAACCCCGAAACTGTTGAATTCCTCGGCGAAACCCGTCGCATTAAATTTAATAAGGAAGAAAAGGAAAAGCAGTGGGAATTCACTGTTAAGATGTACTGTATTATCAAAGACTTAATGGCAGGCAATCCTAATCTTCCCGATTTTGCAGAGGAAGAAAAGGTAGGTCACAATGCTATTGTTGGTGGTTTCCAGGGTCAGCGTCAATGGACCGACCATTGGCCCAACTGTGACTATCCTGAGGCTTTGCTTAGCTCTACCTTCGATTATGAGGGCGCTCGCGAGCCGTATACTCTTGCTACAGAGAATGATGTTCTCAACGGCCTTGGAATGCTCTTTATGAGATTACTTACACATCGTGCACAAATTTTTGCTGACGTTCGTACTTATTGGTCAGGCGAAGCAACCGAGCGTGTAACAGGCTACAAGCTGGAAGGCAAAGCTGCTGAATCCAACGGTATTATCCATCTTCTTAATTCCGGCGCTGCTTGTCTCGATGCCTGCGGTGAGTGTACAGATGAAAATGGCAATGCCACCATGAAAAAGTGGTGGGAAGTTACCGATGAAGATATCAAGAAGATGACCGATGCCACAGTTTGGTGTGAAGCAGGCTTTGATAACTTCAGAGGAGGCGGTTTCTCAAGCCATTTTGTTACCCGTGCTGAAATGCCTTGTACTATGATTCGTCTGAATCTTGTAAAAGGTCTTGGCCCTGTTCTTCAGATTGCTGAAGGCTGGACTGTTAAACTCCCCGATGAAGTTACAGATAAGCTTATGGCTCGTACCGACCCAACCTGGCCCTGTACTTGGTTTGCTCCCCGTTGTGATGGTAAAGAGGGAAGTCCCTTCAAAACTGCATATGAGGTTATGAACAACTGGGGCGCTAATCACGGCGCAATCTCTTACGGACACATCGGTGCCGATCTTATCACTATGTGCTCAATGCTCAGAATTCCTGTTTGTATGCATAATGTATCTGAAGATAAAATCTTCAGACCTGCCGCTTGGAATGCATTTGGTATGGATAAGGAAGGCGCTGACTATAGAGCTTGTCAGAGCTACGGTCCTATGTACAAATAAAATCTAAAAGTATAGGGGATTGTCATTTGGCAATCCCCCAAAACTAAATTTATAAGGATAGGGTATATATGTTAAAAGGAATCCCCAAAATTTTATCCCCAGAGCTATTAAAGATGCTTTGCGAAATGGGTCACAGCGACCGCTTGGTTATTGCCGATGGTAATTTTCCCGCCGAAACTATGGGTAAGGATGCTATTGTTATAAGGGCCGACGGTCACGGAGTTCCTGAAATTTTAGATGCAATACTTCAGGTTATGCCATTGGATACCTATGTTGAAAAGCCTGTTAATTTAATGAAACTTATGGACTCTGATGTTGGAAAAATAAAAACACCCATTTGGGATACATATAAAGAAATTATTGCAAAGTACGATAGTAGAGGTGCCGATGCTGTTGATAATATCGACAGATTTGATTTTTACGATGAGGCAAAAAAGGTATATTGCATAATAGCAACGGGTGAATCCGCTGTTTATGCAAACATAATGCTTCAAAAAGGTGTTATTTAAATGTCTTAAGGATTGCGAAATTTTCGCAATCCTTTTTTATATGTCTTGATAAAAATCATAAAAAGTTGTATAATAAAATAAAACTATTTTTGAGGCGATAAATTATGGCTAATGAAAGGCAATATAAATCAAGTGAACTACTATATCGGTTTATGCCGTATTACAAAAAATACATACCTACAGTTGTCTTTGATTTGTTCTGTGCAGCACTAACGACAATTTGCGAAATAGTGCTTCCACTTATAATGCGTGAAATAACCAATGCAGGTATGAACGATTTTGCAACTCTTACAATAGGCTATGTTCTGCGAATAGGCGCGTTGTATATAGTTTTAAGAATAATAGATTCAGCGGCTAATTACTATATGGCTTATATTGGCCACGTTATGGGAACTAAAATTGAAACCGATATGCGCGGTGATGCTTATGCACACCTGCATCGTCTTTCAGACACATATTTTAATAACACCAAGGTGGGGCAAATAATGGGTCGCATCACTAACGACCTTTTTGACGTCACCGAATTTTCGCACCACTGCCCTGAGGAGTTTTTTATTGCAGGAATCAAAGGTATTGTTTCGTTTATAATTCTTATAAATATAAACATTCCACTTACCCTGATTATTTTTGTAATTATACCAATAATGGTTTTCATTTGCCGTAAATTAAACAAACGTATGCGGGCAACCTTCCGTCAGCAGCGTGTTATGATTGGTGAACTCAATGCCCGAATTGAGGATTCATTACTTGGGCAAAAGGTAGTAAAGGCTTTTGCAAATGAAGAAATTGAACAAGAGAAGTTTAATTCAGACAATAAAAACTTTTTCTCTATAAAAAGGCTTTCATATAAGTATATGGGTGCGTTTTCTACCACCACAAGGCTTTTCGACGGAATAATGTATGCTACCGTTGTAATAGCAGGTAGTATTTTTGCTATAAAAGGTGAAATTAACGCAGGTGATTTGGTGGCATATCTTTTATATGTTACCACCTTTATTGCCACCGTTAGAAGAATAATAGAATTTTCTGAGCAGTTTCAACGCGGTATGACAGGTATTGAACGTTTTTTGCAGATAATGGATGCCGATATTGAAATTTTTGATGAGCCCGGCGCGATACCCCTTACCAACCCGCAGGGTGAAATAGAGTTTAAAGATGTATCCTTTGAATATACTGATGACCATAATAGGGTGTTTACAGGGCTTAATCTTTCTATAAATAAGGGAGAAAAAATTGCTTTCGTTGGACCTTCAGGCGGCGGAAAAACCACCCTTTGCAATCTTATTCCCCGATTTTACGATGTTACCTCAGGGGAAATCACTATAGACGGCAAGAATATTAAGGAATACACCTTAAAAAGCCTGCGTAAAAATATTGGAATAGTTCAGCAGGATGTTTATTTATTCTCAGGTACTGTATTCGATAATATTTCATACGGAAAACTAGGCGCCACTAAAGAAGAGGTGGTAGAAGCCGCGAAAAAAGCAGGGGCTCACGAATTCATTTCGGCGTTGAAGGACGGCTATAATACCTACGTGGGGGAGAGAGGTGTAAAGCTTTCGGGCGGTCAAAAGCAACGCATCAGTATAGCCCGTGTTTTTCTTAAAAATCCACCTATCATAATTCTCGATGAGGCAACCAGCGCTCTGGATAATGAAAGCGAATACGCTGTGGCAAAATCTCTGGCAAGGCTTTCTGAAGGCAGAACAACAATCACCATTGCCCACAGACTTTCAACCATCCGCAATTCCGATCGCATTTTGGTGCTTACCGATGAAGGCATTGTAGAAGAGGGCAATCACGATGATTTGATTGCAAAGCAAGGTATGTATTACCGTTTTTATAAAATGGCAAATGAATTAAGATAACATAATGTTGCAAAGCTATTATACATAAATCAAAAGAGAGGTTAAATTGGCCAAGTACCCAGAAGGATACTTGGCCAGTTTTATTGTATAACGAAAAAGACACCCTGTTGGGTGTCTTTCAGTATGGCGGAGAGAGGGGGATTCGAACCCCCGAACGGGTTTAAGCCGTTACACGATTTCCAATCGTGCGCCTTAGACCAACTCAGCCATCTCTCCATAGCCGACTATGTTATTATACTTGTTAATTAGTGAAAAATCAAGTATTTTTTAAAAAATTATTTTTTTATTTATCTGGAAAGGGTATATCGTCTTCGTTATAGTCGAATTTATTGTGACTTAGCAGTTCTATTATGCCTAAATACACCTTTTCAGGGGAATCCCAAAATATATTTTTTGCGTTTTGTGCCAGTTCAAAGGTGGGCAAGTTAAGCCGCACGGTCATCATTTCTTTTTCACCCTCAACCATAGAGCAAGAAATAATATAATCTCCATTATCTGTTTGTTCAACATTAACAAGGGTTTGCTCTTGATGTTTTTTACGCCTGAGCATTTTTATAGTTGATATGTATGCCCTTTTTCTAATCTGCTTAGGGATATTTTCTTTAAGCTCGCGAATGGTGCTACTGCCACTTTCAGTCAGCGAATAATTACCGCTATTAACTTCAACTATCAGCTCTTTTTTTGTAAGGTCGGTAAAGGCTTCCGCTAATTCAAAGTAATTAGCAATACCTTCGGCGTGCATTTCATCGCAAAAATCACTTCTGTTAAGCGGTTGTTGGAGGTTATTGATTATATAACATATGAGCAGCTTAATATTTTCTTTGGTTATTAAACCGCCATATACACCTGCATCTAATGCATCGTATTCCATATTCAGCTGCTCCTTTCTTTAATCTTTAGTAAATTACAGACGGCACAAAAATGCACCGTCTGTAACATATTATACATCATTTGTCGGAGTTTTTCAACTATTTGTTTCTTTCATCGACAAGCCAATGCGTTTTTTGGCAATATCCACACTTATTACCTTAACCTTAACAATATCTCCAACCTTAATCACCTCTGATGGATGTTTAATAAAGCGGTTGCAAAGCTGAGAGATATGCACAAGACCATCTTCGTGAACACCAATATCCACAAATGCGCCGAAGTCAATTACATTTCTTACCGTGCCTGTGAGCTCCATACCCTCTTTCAGGTCTTCAATACCTAGTAAATCTTTTTTGAGCATTGGCTTTGGCAGCTCATCTCTGGGGTCGCGGCCGGGCTTTTGAAGTTCCTCAACAATATCACATAAGGTAGGAACACCGATTTCTAAAACATTTGCTGTGTTTTCAATGCCGTTGGCATCAATGTAAACCTTGATTTTATCAATCCCACCTGCAAGCTTTATAAGCTCTGTAGCAGGTTTGTAGCTTTCTGGATGGACAGAGGTTTTATCAAGAATGTTTTCACTTTCGCTTATTCTTAAAAAGCCTGCACATTGCTGGAATGCTTTAGGTCCTAATTTGCTAACCTTCAAAAGCTGATTTCTGTTCTTAAAGCCGCCATTTTCGGTGCGGTATTTTACTATGTTAGAGGCAACGCTGGAGCTGACGCCTGCCACGCGGGAGAGGAGTGAAACGGATGCTGTGTTCAAATCCACACCAACATTATTAACGCATTGTTCAACAACTCCATCTAAAGCCTCGCTTAAGCGAGCTTGAGGCATATCGTGCTGGTATTGACCAACTCCGATTGCCTTAGGGTCTATTTTAACAAATTCAGAAAGCGGATCCTCGAGTCTTCTTGCAATAGATACAGCTGAACGAAGCGAAACGTCATATTCGGGGAATTCCGCCGCCGCAAGCTTAGAGGCAGAGTATACAGATGCCCCCGATTCGCTAACCACCATATATCCTACATTAAGACCGTTTTCACTGATTAAATCAGCGGCAAAAACTTCTGTTTCGTGAGAGGCAGTTCCGTTTCCTATTGCAAATACAGTAACATTGTGCTTTTTCACCAATGATAGAACAGTTTTCTTAGCCTCTTCAATTTTGTTGTGAGGAGGTACAGGGTAGATGACTCCCGTGTCTAAAACATCTCCCTTTTGGTCGATTACAGCAAGCTTACAGCCGGTTCTGTAACCTGGGTCAAAGCCTAAAACCACTTCGCCCTTTAGCGGTGGCTGCATAAGCAGCTGATGAAGATTATCACCGAAAACCTTTATTGCAGCCTCAGAAGCGCGGGAAGTTAAATCGTTTCTTATTTCTCGTTCAATTGAGGGAAATATTAGCCTTGAATAGGAATCGGCAACAGCGGCTTTTACATATTCAGCACATTCTCCGTTTTTTACATAAAGCTTTGAAATCAACTCTATGGCGCGTTCCTTGTCGTAATCTATGCTAACTTTAAGAGCTTCTTCTTTTTCACCGCGATTGATTGCAAGAATTCTGTGGTTAGCAACAGTTTTAATCGGCTCACAAAAATCTGCATACATAGCATAAACTGTTTCCTCTATATTTTCTATAGAGGCAGTAGCAGTAATTTTACCGTATGCTGTAAGAACATTTCTTAATCGCTTTCGTAGTTCTGCATCAAAGGAAATATCCTCTGCAATAATATCCATAGCACCTGCCAATGCCGCATCAATATCAGGAATATCTTCTGAAAGAAATTCTGTGGCAATAGCTGTGATGTCTGTACCTGACAACTGCTCCATTATTTTTTCTGCAAGCGGCTCTAATCCGCGCTCTCTTGCAACAGAAGCACGGGTTTTCCGTTTCGGGCGGAAGGGGAGATATATGTCTTGAAGCTCAGACATGGTTGCTGCATTGTCAAGCGCCGAATTTAGCTCTTCAGTAAGCTTGCCTGCTTCTTCAATAACGGTGCGGATTCTTTCCCGTTCTTCTTCTAATCCTCGCAGATATAGAAGTCTGTCGTTTAGCTCGCGAAGTACCTGGTCGTCCATGCTGTTGGTTACTTCTTTACGGTATCTTGCTATAAAGGGTATAGTATTTCCATCGTCAATAAGTTTAATGGTATTTTCCAATACTTTATTGTTAATATTAAATTCATTGGAAAGTGCGTTAATAATTTTTTGCATGCATATACTCCGTTCAGTTATCTTTTTTTATATTATAATATTTTTAAATTTATTTCGCAATAATGTAATAGTACTTTTTTCCATATTTTATGGCTTTTTTTCTATTTTAAATAAGGGTTATTTATGATATATTCAATATATAAAAATATGTCAAGAAGGTGAATTTAATGTTTTTTAAGGAAAAGTACGATAATATGACAGACGAACAAAAAGAGGAATTTTTGAAAACTCTTTTTATAAACACTTCCTCGGAATATTGTGAAGAAGTAATGAAAGAGTATTACTCCACAAAACTTAAACATATGGGAAAAAATGTACGCATAGGCAAAGGTGTAAAGTTTGTTAACCCGCAATATATCAGTCTCGGTGATAATGTTACAATTTTGGATGATGTTTCAATAATCGCCCGCGGCGAGGGTGGAATAGAAATCGGTAACGATTGTAGAATTTGCGAAAGAGTTTATCTTGATTCACAATCTGCCGACGAAGGTTATATTAAAATTGGAAAAGATGTATATATTGGTACAGGTACAACATTGTTTGGACATGTAGGATTAGAAATTGGTGATTATTGTTTGCTTGCGCAAAATATAACAATAACACCTTATTCACATATTTTTGATGATCCAAACAAAAAAATACACGAGCAAGGCGGCAATTTGAAAAAGGTCGTTATTGGACAAGATTGCTATTTGGGAATGGGAGTATGTGTTTTATATTCAGCAGATATAGGAGAGGGAAGCGTTATAGGCTCTGCATCTACCGTTGTAAAACCAATTGAACCTTATAGCATAGCAGTAGGTACACCTGCAAAGGTTATCAAAAAAAGGAAATAATGTAATTTTTATACGGTCGGGTAAAATGCCAAGCATAGGCAATTGCCCGACTGTTGCTATATTAAAAATGATATGAAAATATTAAAAAAATTACTTGACAACATTATTTCGTTGTGGTAGTATATATAAGCACCGATAAATGTGCGCTTGATGTGGGAGCATAGCTCAGCTGGGAGAGCATCTGCCTTACAAGCAGAGGGTCATAGGTTCGAGCCCTATTGTTCCCACCATTTTTATGGCCTGGTAGTTCAGCTGGTTAGAACGCTAGCCTGTCACGCTAGAGGTCGTGGGTTCGAGTCCCATCCAGGTCGCCAATTTAATATTTGCGGATTTAGCTCATCTGGTAGAGCGCCACCTTGCCAAGGTGGAGGTAGCGAGTTCGAGCCTCGTAATCCGCTCCATAAAAGCCGGAGCCTTTGATTTTCTGTCAAAGGTTCTTGTGTTTTTAACTGTTAGATCAAAACAGAATTCTAAAATAATACTGAAAAAGCCTTGTTTTTTCAAAAAAACGAGGCTTTTTCTATTGACTTTAGCGCTTTAGTGTGCTAAAATGCTATATATTAAATTCATTTGGAGTGTAAAATATTATGCATAAATTCAAAAAAGAAACAGTTGATAAGCTTTTTCACGCTATTCTTTCACTTGAAAATTTAGAGGAGTGTTACAGTTTTTTTGAGGACGCTTGTACTATTCAAGAGATTGAATCCATTGCTCAGCGGTTTGACGTTGCCTGTAATCTTTGCCTTGGCAAAAGCTATGCAGACATTAACAAAATTACAGGGGCAAGCACTGCCACAATTTGCAGAGTAAGCAAATGCATAAACTATGGTGACGGTGGATACAAATTGGCAATAGACAGATTGGTGGAGAACAACGATGCTGAATAGTAAACTGTTGAAAAGTGAAGAAAAGGCAATATATGCTCTGCGCGAGCTTTATTCAAGGTTTGGTTATTCTCAGTTTAAAATGAGCAAATTTGAGGAGTATGATTTCTATGTAAGAAATATGCACTCACTTATTTCAAATGGTGTAATCACCTTTACGGATACCACAGGCAAGCTAATGGCATTAAAGCCTGATGTTACCCTTTCCATAATTAAAAATTCTAAATATCAAGAGGGTTTTGTACAAAAGCATTATTATGACGAAAGTGTATATAGAATTTCAGGTGGCTCAGGCTCCTATAAGGAAATTACACAAACAGGGCTTGAATGTATAGGTGATGTTGGAATATATGATATTGTTGAGGTAGTAAGCCTTGCCATAAAAAGCCTTCGTTTAATTGATAATAATTATATACTTGATGTTTCTCACGCGGGGTTAATTTCCGCGCTGTTGGATATCAGCGAGCTAAGCCACAGTGTAAATTCGGAAGTATTAGAATGTATTAAGGCTAAAAATACAGATGGAATAATAGCATTAGCAGATAGTAAAAAACTTTCTGAAAAGGCAAGGGATATAGCCTTAAAGCTTACCAAAAAATATAAAAGCTACCGTGAGGTTACCACTACATTTGCTCCCTATGCTAAAAATACCGAGGTTATGAATGCGCTCAACGAATTCAGCGCGATTATGTATTCGTTAGAAAAAGCCGACCTTTTGGGAAATGTCAGCATAGACTTTTCAAATACAGGCGGAATGAATTATTACAGTGGTATTGTGTTCAGCGGTTTTATTAAGGGAATACCTGAGGCTGTTCTTTCCGGCGGTCAATACGATAAATTGGCAAAGAAAATGGGCAAGCATTCAGGTGCAATCGGTTTTGCTGTGTACCTTGATATGCTTGAACGTTTTGAAAACTCGCAGGAAGATTTTGATTGTGATATTGTTATTCTTAAGGATGCAGACGCATCTCCTGAAGAATTGCTCAGTGCGGTAGAAAAATACTCTAACGACGGAAGTCGGGTAATGGTATTAGGCAAAATACCCAAGAATTACAAGTATCGTAAATTTATAGATTTTAAGGATATAAAGGGGGAGTAGAGGTTGGATACAATAAATGTTGCTCTACCTAAGGGAAGGCTTGGAGAAAAGGTGTTGGCAATGTTTGAAAAATCAGGCTTTGAATGTCCCTCTATACACGAATCGGGTAGAAAACTGATTTTTGAAAACAAAGAGGTGGGCGTGCGCTACTTTTGGGTAAAGCCATCAGATGTTGCAATTTATGTTGAGCGCGGTGCCGCCGATATCGGTGTTGCGGGGAAGGATATTCTTTTGGAATATACTCCCGATATTTATGAGCTTTTAGATATGCATTTAGGGGTTTGCAGAATGGCAGTAGCAGCCCCTAAGGGCTTTCGAGATAACACCGCAAACACCCTGCGTGTTGCCACTAAATTTTCTAAAATTGCCCGTGATTTTTATGCTCAAAAGGGTAGAGAAATTGATATAATCCACCTTAATGGTTCAATAGAAATTGCACCTATTTTGGGGCTCTCGGATGTTATTGTGGATATTGTTGAAACGGGCAAAACCTTATACGAAAACAATTTAGAGCCAATAGAGGATATCGTGCCCATAAGTGCAAGGTTAATTGCCAACAAAGCCGCTTATAAATTCAAATACGATAAGATAAACCAAATTTATGAATCTTTAAGCCAATTAGTGAGGAATAATAATGATTAAGATTTTAAATTACAACGAAGTTTCCCGCGATGAGATTTTTGCTCGCGGAACTGCCGAAAATGATGTTTCGGGAATTGTATCTGATATAATAAACGATGTTAAAGCAAATGGTGATGAAGCACTGTTTCGCTATTGCAAAAAATTTGACAAAGCGGAACTTGAAAAGCTAGAAGTAACCCGTGAGGAAATTGACTGTGCATTCAAGTCGGTTGAGCCACGTTTTTTGGAAATATTGAAAGCTGCTGCGGAAAATATTAAAGAATATCATAAATGTCAGGTTAGAAACAGCTTTGTGCAAAATGTTAAATCAGGCATTGTTACAGGTCAAAAGATTACACCTATAGAAAAGGTTGGTCTTTACGTACCCGGTGGTACAGCGGCATACCCTTCAACAGTTCTTATGGATAGCATCCCTGCAAAAATTGCAGGTTGTAGTGAAATTTGCATTGTAACCCCGCCAAATGCTGAGGGCAAGATTAACCCTGTTATACTTGCCGCTGCAGAAATAGCGGGTGTTGATAGAATTTTCAAGGTTGGCGGTGCTCAGGCAATAGCAGCACTTAGTTACGGCACCGAAACAGTACCTAAGGTTGATAAAATAGTAGGACCCGGAAATGCTTTTGTAGCTGAAGCAAAGCGTCAGGTGTTCGGTCTTGTTTCTATTGATATGATTGCAGGACCAAGTGAAATACTTGTTGTGGCAGACGGAAAAAGCAACCCACAGTTCGTAGCAGCAGATTTACTCTCTCAAGCTGAGCACGACAAGAATGCCAGCGCAGTACTTGTAACCGACAGTTTGGATTTTGCCAAAGCTGTAAGTCAGGCTATTGAAATGCAAATTTCGGAATTATCCCGCAAGGAGATTGCGCGCGTTTCAATTGATAATAACGGTAAAATAATTGTTGCAGAAGATTTGATGCTGGCTATTGATATTGCAAATGAAATTGCTCCCGAACATTTAGAGCTTTCGGTTGATAATCCCTTTGATTATCTCGATAGTATCAAAAATGCAGGAAGCATATTTATGGGTCGTTATTGTCCAGAAGCATTAGGTGATTACTATGCAGGGCCAAACCATACATTACCCACAAGCGGTACAGCCCGTTTTTCCAGCCCACTATCTGTGGATGATTTTGTAAAGAAGTCCCAATTTACCTACTATACTAAGGATGCACTTTTCAAGGTGGCAGATGACGTAGCCTTTTTTGCCGAAAAAGAGGGACTGACTGCCCATGCAAAGAGTGCCACAATAAGATTAGAGGGTGAAAATATTGAGTAGATACAGAGATTCACGTTTCTTGTCACTTAAGGAATACGTGCCGGGCGAACAGCCTCAGGATAAAAGCTACATAAAGCTTAATACAAACGAATCACCCTATCCGCCATCACCTTCGGTTGTCGAGGCTGTGAATAAAGGAGAGGTTGAAAATTTAAGGCTTTATTGTGACCCCGATTGCAACGTGCTTCGCGAAAAACTGGCAAAAATTTACGGTGTTGAAAAGGAAAATATTTTTGTTTCCAACGGCTCAGACGATATACTCAATTTTGCTTTTATGCTTTACGGTAAGCAAAGCGGTGCAGCATTCCCTGATATTACTTACGGTTTTTACAATGTATTTTGTAAGCTACACGGAGTTGATTACACCGAAATCCCTTTAAAAGAGGATTTTTCAATAGATTCTAAAGATTATATTGCTAACGGAAAATTTAATGTTATAGCAAACCCTAACGCACCAACAGGTATGGTAATGAGCGGTGAGGAAATAGAAAAGATTATTTCTTCAAACCCACAAAATGTAGTTGTAATAGATGAGGCTTATATCGATTTTGGTGGCGACTCTTGCTATAAGCTTATAAATAAATACAGTAATTTAATCGTGTGCCGCACATTTTCAAAATCTCGCAGTATGGCGGGAGCGCGCTTAGGTTTTTGTATTGCAGATTCAAGCCTTATTAAAGATTTAGAGCTCATAAAAAATTCAACTAATCCCTATAATGTAAACCGTATAACTCAGGTGGCAGGCATAGCGGCTTTAAATGAAGATAATTATTATGTTAATAATTGCCGACGAATTGCTGAAACCCGCGAATATACCGTTAAAAAGCTAGAGGAGTTAGGCTTTAGTGTACTGCCCTCTATCGCAAACTTTGTATTTGCAAAACATTCAAAAATAGGTGGCGAAGAGCTCTATTTAAGGCTGAAAGAAAAAGGATTTTTAGTGCGGCATTTTACAATGAATAGGATTTCCGATTTCAACCGCATAACTATTGGCAGCCGCGAAGAAATGGAAAGTCTAATAAATGCTTTGAAAAGATTATTGGAGGAAGAATAATGAGAAGTGCGGAAATTAAAAGAAAAACCGCAGAAACAGATATAAATTTAACACTGAATCTCGACGGTACAGGCAAATCTTGTGTAAGCACTGGCTGTGGTTTTCTCGACCATATGTTAACCCTTTTTTCACGTCACGGTATGTTTGATTTAGAAGTAGAGTGCAAGGGTGATACAGAGGTGGACTATCATCACACAGCGGAGGATATAGGAATTTGTTTGGGTTTGGCATTTCGCGAAGCATTAGGTGAAATGCGTGGCATTACCAGATACGGCAGCACAATTCTTCCAATGGACGAGGCTCTGATACTTTCTGCCGTTGATATATCGGGTAGATGTCATTTATCATATAGTTTAGATAATTTGAACCCCCGTGTAGGTGATTTTGATACCGAGCTTGTTGAGGAGTTTTTTGCGGCATTTGTAAGAAATTCAAATATAACTCTTCATATTAAATCATTAGACGGAAAAAACACACACCACATTATTGAAGGTGCGTTTAAATCTGTTGCCCGCTCTTTAAGGCCGGCTGTTGCAATAGATGAGAGGGCAGAGGGCGCTATTCCCTCAACCAAAGGAGTATTATAATGATAGCAATTATTGATTATGGGGTGGGCAATCTTTTTTCTCTCAAATCCTCTTTTAAGGCTATTGGAGCAGAGGCTGTCGTAACATGTGATGCTAATGTAATAAAATCGGCGGATAAGCTGGTTCTTCCCGGTGTAGGCGCCTTTAGTGATGCCGCAAAAAAGCTCAGAAGCAGTGGAATGGATAAAATTATATTAGAAGAGGTAGCTACCGGTAAACCTCTTCTTGGTATCTGCCTTGGTATGCAGCTGTTGTTTCAAAAAAGCTATGAGTATGGTGAACACGAAGGCTTAGGGCTTATAAAGGGTGCAATCAATCCCTTTAAAGGAAAAATATCCCCAAATCTTAAAATTCCCCACATTGGCTGGAACGCAATTAAAACCGATAAAAACTGCCCTATTTTTAAGTATATTAACAGCGGTGATTATGTTTATTTTGTGCATTCATTTTACGCTACAATAAGCGAAGCTACTGTTGCATCAACCGAATATGGTATCGAGTTTTGCGCATCGGTGCAAAGCGGCAATGTATACGGATGTCAATTTCATCTCGAGAAAAGCGGTGCAGTAGGGCTTAATATTTTGCGCGGATTCAATGAGATAGGAGAAAATGTATGCTGATATTTCCTGCAATAGATTTATATGAAGGCTCGGCTGTCCGCCTTCTTAAAGGTGACTACAATAATATGACGGTTTACAGCAATAATCCGGTAGAGATTGCAAAAGAGTTTCAAAAAGCAGGCGCCCAGTATATTCATATGGTGGATTTAGAGGGCGCAAAAAACGGCACAACCCCCAACCTAGAGGTTGTTAAAAGCGTTGTAGATAACACAAATCTCAAGGTGGAAATCGGCGGTGGAATACGCTCAATGGATACTTTGGAGAAATACCATTCTGTTGGTGTGAGCCGTGTCATTTTAGGAACAGCCGCAGTAGAAGACGAAGCATTTTTAAAAGAGGCTATAAAAAAATATGGTGATTTTATTGCCGTAGGTGCAGATATTAAAGATGGCTTTGTTGCAATAAAGGGTTGGGTAGAAAAATCCAACTTGACCTGTCATGATTTTTTTAAGTACTTAAGCGAGCTTGGTGTAAAAACCGTAATATGCACAGATGTTTCAAAAGATGGTGCAATGCAGGGCACAAATCGTCAGCTGTACAAAGAATTAAGCAGTGAATTTAGTATGGATATTGTAGCCTCAGGCGGTGTATCAACCATTGAGGATATAGTTGCGCTACGCTCAATGAATCTCTATGCCGCAATTGTGGGCAAGGCATATTATTTAGGTGCAATAGACTTGAAAACCGCAATAGAGGTGGCAAAATGATTACCAAAAGAATTATACCCTGCCTTGATGTAAAGAACGGCAGAGTTGTAAAAGGCACAAATTTTAAGGGCTTAAACGACGTTTCTTCCCCTGTTGAATTAGCTGAATTTTATAGTGAAAACGGAGCTGATGAGCTTGTTTTTTACGATATCACCGCATCCTTTGAAGAGCGAAAACTTTTTACCGACATTTTAAGAGAGGTTGCATCTAAAATTTTTATTCCCTTAACAGTTGGCGGTGGTATTAACACTGTGGCTGATTTTAATAGGGTTTTAAACTGCGGTGCTGATAAGGTAAGTGTTAATTCAGGTGCTATTAAAAATCCACAGCTTATTGAAGAAGCCGCCCGATTATACGGTGACCAGTGTGTTGTTATTTCTGCTGATATCAAGCGTGTTAATGGTGAATTCCACGTTTTTGCAAAGGGTGGAAGAGAGGATACAGGTATGGAGGGCATCTCTTGGATAAAGCGCTGTGTCGATATGGGCGCCGGTGAGGTTGTGGTTAATTCTATTGATACCGACGGTGTAAAGCAGGGCTTTGATATTGAAATGCTTCGTGCTGTGCGAAAGGCTGTTAATGTTCCTGTAATAGCCTCTGGAGGCGCCGGCGGAATAGGAGATTTTATAGATTTGTTCCAAAAAATCCCCGATATTGATGCAGGTCTTGCCGCTTCGATTTTCCATTTCGGAGAGGTTGCCATAAAGGATTTAAAAACAGAACTTAAAAAGAATAACATAAATGTGAGGTTATAATTATGCTAGATATTGAAAAGCTTAAGTTTGACGAAAAGGGTTTAATTCCTGCGGTAGTTGTTGATTCTATAACAAAGAAGGTATTAACCGTTGCATATATGAATAAAGAAAGCCTTAAAATTTCTATGGAAAAGGGCTTAACCTGTTTCTACAGCCGTTCTCGTAACGAGCTGTGGCTTAAGGGTGAAACAAGCGGTAACTATCAGCATATCGTATCTATCACTGCCGACTGTGATTACGATGCATTAACCATTGTGGTTGAAAAAGAGGGTCCTGCTTGTCATTTAGGTGAGGACTCCTGCTTCCATAATCCTGTGTGGCAAAGTGATGAGAAAACAGAATTCTACTTAGAGGGATTGTATGAACTGTTAAAGGGACGAAAAGAAACCCAGCCCGAAGGCTCTTATACCACCTATCTTTTCCAAAAAGGAACCGATAAAATTCTCAAAAAAATTGGTGAGGAATGTACCGAGGTTATTATTGCTGCCAAAGCTGATGATAAACCCGAAACGGTTTATGAAATTGCAGACCTTGCGTACCACATAATGGTGCTTATGGTGGAAAAGGGAATAACCCTTGAGGATATTCACCGTGAGCTTGGCTCGCGTCATATTATTGACCACAAGGTTAAGCAGGAGAAAATGACAGGAAATGATTAAATCCAACTTCCACACCCATTCTAAATTTTGCGACGGCGCCGATACATTAGAGGAAATGGTGCTTGAAGCAATAGAGCGTGGCTTTACTGATTTAGGCTTTTCGGGGCACGGATATACGGAATATTCAACCGAATATTGTATGAAAAAAGAAGGTACAGCTAAGTATATTAGTGAAATATATGAGCTACAAACAAAATATAAGGATAAAATTCGCATATATTGTGGTGTAGAAAAGGATTACTATTCAAAAGAGAGTAATCATGATTTTCAGTATATAATCGGCTCGGTGCACTATGTAAAAAAAGACGGAGTGTATTATCCCGTTGATTCTTCCCCCGACGGCACCCTTAAAGCCATAAATGCATTTGGAGATCTAAATGTTTTAAGTAAAGAGTTTTTTGCCACAGCAGCCAATGTTGCGTGCAAAACCAACTGTGATATAATTGGACACTTCGATTTATTATCAAAATATTTCGACACTTTGGGAATAGATATAACCCCCCAATATTTGCAGTATGCAGAAAATGCGGTGGATTCTCTAGTACCTTATAATAAGCCATTTGAGATAAACACAGGAGCATTAGCACGTGGAATCAAAGGTAAAATATATCCATCTGTGGATATATTGAAAATGATATATAGCAGAGGCGGAAAAATCATACTGTCCAGCGACTGCCACAACAAGGAACATCTCGACTTCGCTTTCGAGGAAGCCATAAACCTTGCAAAAGAGGTTGGCTTTAAAAGTATCGTTAGCATAAGGCCACAGGGTATGCAGGAATACGGTATAAATGAATTCAAAATATAAAGAGCTGTGAAATTTCACAGCTCTTTTATCTTATCATTCTTTATTAAATAATATGTTTTAAGTATTGCCGCTTGAGTTTTTGCATCTTTGATTTTGCCCGCAATAATTTCGTTAACCAAGTCCTCAATAGGGAATTTTTCAACCTGTAAAAACTCATCTTCATCGGGGTCGGTTTCACCAAAACTTAGCCCTAATGCCGCGTACATATGAATTATTTCATCGCAATAGCCAGGGGAGGGATAAAGCTCACCTAAATAAATGAACCTTTCCGCTGCGCAGCCCGTTTCCTCGCGCAGCTCACGGATGCCACAGGTTAAAGGGTCTTCGTTGCCGTCGCGTTTTCCTGCCGGTATTTCCTTAATCACTTCCATATAAGGGTATCTGAACTGTCTAACGGTGATAACCTCATTGTTATCGGTTAGAGGTACAACACAAACTCCGCCATTGTGCTCAACCACCTCGCGGCGGTGATGAGTTCCGTCGGGGACTTCTGCCTCATCTACCCTTACTTTAATAATTTTTCCCTTGAATATGTATTCTTCTTTTAGTTTCTTTTCTTCTAAATTCATTATATATAGGCCTCCAACATATATTTTTTATGGGTGAAATTTTATGGAAAACATAACCGATTATAGGTTTTACGGTTATCACGATACAAACGAAATAATAGCTAAGCTTTGCAAAAAATACAGCGTTCTAACAAGAATACCAATCGGTGTAAGCTGGTGCGGCAGAAAAATATACTGCATAAAGCTTGGTAGAGCGCGAGAAAATATGTTGTATGTAGCTTCGGTGCACGGTAATGAATATATAACAACACCTATATTGCTAAAATTCATCGAGGATATTTGCAAGCATATGGAATATGGTCGAAGCTTTTGCGGTATTGATATGAATTTAGGCCTTGCTGAACGAAGTCTGTATTTTGTACCTATGCTTAATCCCGATGGATGCGAAATTGCACTTAACGGAACGACGGACGAAGCCGTTATAAAAATGTGTAGCGGTGACTTTAGTAAATGGAAAGCCAACGGTAGGGGAGTGGATATAAACCATAATTTCGATGCCGATTGGGAAACCTTAAAAGCGATAGAGCAAGGTTATGGAATTTTTACTCCCACCTTTGGAAAATACGGCGGAGAATTCCCTTGTAGTGAGCCCGAAACTGTGGCAATTACTACTCTATGCCGACTTATAAAACCCAGCCACATAATAGCTATGCACACACAAGGCGAAGAAATATATTACGGCTATAAGCATAAACACCGCAACGAAGAGCGTATGGCAGAAATTTTTGCTATGACCTCAGGCTACACCCTCAGCCGCCCCGATTACCTTTCTTCCTGCGGTGGGCTGAAAGATTGGTTTTGCAAAACATTTTATCGCGCGGGTTTTACCTTTGAATGCGGCTATGGAGAAAACCCATTACCCCAAAAAGATATAGCACCAATATATAGAAAATTAAGGGAAACCTTGGCTATTGCCGCAATTATTTAGCAGCTTTATATATAATATCGCTGCCTACTTTTGAGATTTTTCCTTGCGCATCCTTTCGACAAAACACGTAAAAATCCATATCACCTGCGTTTTTGCTAAGGGTTGAAAATCCCTTAAGCTCTTTTGCATTTATCGCGTGGTTTTCAAATTCATTAAGACATTCGTGCTCTGCGAATAAGTCAATCTCTTCACTTTCGTAATAGGCGTCAACACCTTTGTCATCGAGCACCCAAATGCAAGAATCGGTGTTCTGCATTTGTAAGATTGCCTTTTGCAGAGCCACACTTCGTAGATTCATATCGCTAGGGGAATAACTACAGTTAACCGCCTGCACCTTAACTTCACCGTCGCCATTAAGGTCATCACTAAACTCAGCAATCTCATCTGTAACAGTATCTAAAAATTGGTCGGTTATGTATGTGTCGGAGTAAAATAATATGTAGTAATCAGGGTTAACCTTTGTGGCACATTGGGCAGTACAAATAACAATGGTAGCAACAAGCAGAATTGCACCTAAAATGTGCCATTTATAATAAAACCAATAGTAGTTTTTCCAATCCTTAGTGCCGTCATAATGCTCACGGTCAACTCGTTTCATTAAGCTTCACTTCACATTC
>JAZNRT010000028.1:0-9507 GCA_045590875.1 Acutalibacteraceae bacterium | reverse complement strand
CCTAAATCCACTATCTCACCTGCGGTGTAGTGGTTAACCCTTAGCTTGGTTTTTCTATTTGTAACAATGGCGGCGCCCGAGGCTGTAACTGTCCACTGGGCTGTGGGCGGGCGCTGACTTCCGTATTCAAGGGGAAATCTGAATTGTCGTTCACTTGAGCAGAAGTGAGATGAAGTAACCGCCGCCGCCAGGTTTGCAGCACCCGAATCAACAAAAACTGAAGCAAGGCCTAATGAGAGCATCATAGTTGAGCAAGCTCCGTAAAGCCCTATAAAGGGGATTCCCATATCCCTTATCCCAAAGGAAGAGCCAATGCACTGATTAAGTAAATCACCCGCAAAAATATAGTTAAGCTCTTCAGGCTTTAGCCCGCCTTTTGAAAGGGCTGTATCAATAGCCTCTTTCTGAAGCATACTTTCCGCTTTTTCAAAGGAATCCTGATTCATATATTCGTCCTGGAAGGTTTTATCAAACCATTCATTCATCGGACCTTCGCTTTCCTTTTTGCCCGCCACCGCCGCATAGGAGTGAATATACACTCCGTTTTCAAGTTTCACAGTTCTTTTACCGATTCGTTTTGCCATTTTTACACCGCCTAAAATTTCATTTTCGTTAAAACATTCCCATTATCCAATAAATAACTCCGTAAATTACGCTTGCAGTAATTCCGTAAACAATAACAGGCCCCGCAATGGAAAAAAGCTTTGCACAAAGACCAAGAACTATACCCTCGCTTTTAAACTCTATGGCGGGGGAGGCAACAGCATTTGCAAAGCCTGAAACAGGCACAAGTGTTCCCGCCCCGGCTCTTTTTGCCAACTTGTCGAAAAGTCCCAAAGCTGTGAAAAGAGCAGTTAGAAAAATTATGGTCACAGTAACGGTAGGGCTTGCAACCTGTTCGCTTAAGCCCCAATATTTATATAATGTGAGCAGTAACTGCCCAAAGGTGCAAATGGCACCGCCTATGGTAAATGCCCAAATGCAGTTTTTAAGCTTCGGGGAGGGCGGAGAAGCCTTTTTAACCAATTGCTCGTATTCTTTCTTGCTAATTTTAACCTTCATTCTTTATCCCGCCTTAAAATAATTTCAGCCTTATTTTTCCACGCATTATAAATAATATACAACCCCGCTGATAAATAAAAAACATAGTATGGTTTTTGCTATTGCACAAGCGTTAATTATGATGTATAATCACCTTGAAATGAAGTTCTACATTTTTCGACATTTTTAGTTTGTGTAGCTTCATTGCACATAAATTTTAGGAGTAAATAAATGACAGAAACATTTGTGTTAATAGGAAGAAAACAAAATAAGCTAATAATCAAAAAAGCAATTGCAATTCTTGTAACACTTTGTACGATTGCCCTATTTACATTAGCGGGCAGTGTAGCTGTTGCGGCGACAGCCAAGAAGCCAACAATGAAATCTGTTAAAGCAACCTCGTCATCATCAATCACCATTAAGTGGAAAAAGGCATCAAAGGCTAATGGGTATGCCATCTACCAAAAGGAGGGCAGTGGCAAATATAAAAGAATAGCAACTGTGAGCAAAGCTTCAAAGATATCTTATACTAAAAAAGGATTAAAATCTGCAACAAAGTATTCCTACAAAATCAAATCCTATAATATCAAAAACGGCAAAAAGGTATATAGCGATTATTCGAAGGTTAAATCTGCATATACTAAACCCTCAATTCCCACAAGCGTTAAGGCAAAGGCACAGTCCAAGACATCCATAAAGGTTAGTTGGAAAAAGATTTCAAAAGCCGACGGATATGTTGTATATCAAGCAAATGGCCAAAAATACAAAAAGATAGCAACCTTACACTCACGGGAAATCGTATCTTACACGATGGAGGGACTAAACAACAAACAAAAATATACATTTGCTGTATGCTCGTATATTGAGAGAAACGGCAAAGCAATATTTAGTGAAACCTCTAAAGGCAAATCTGCAACAACTTCAAAACCTAAATCAAGTGTTAATAACAATTCATCGGATGAAATGGTTTGGATACCAACAAAAGGGGGAACAAAATATCATATACGTGCTAAATGCAGCAATATGAGTAATCCTATAAAGGTTACAGAGGCAGAAGCTATTAGTCAGGGCTTTGATAGGTGTAAAAGGTGTTACAAATAAAATCATTAAATATAAAAACCGGCTGTTGCAACACACAACAACCGGTTTTTTATGTTTAATATTAAAGGTTCCCTTTTTCGTGGGTGGAATACCACCAATCCTCCCCGCCGTATCTGAAAATTTATTTTGAGTCGTAGTAATTTTTTGCTGCTTGCAGGGTGCGGTTGGCAATAGATTTAGCAAGGTCGTTGCCACTGCCGCCTTCTTCGGCCACAACAATAAAGGCAAAGGGATAATCTTCATCGGTACAAAAGCCCACAAATTCTGCGTGGGGGATTCTTCCGTCAACTTCGGCAGTACCTGTTTTGCCGCAAACCGTTAAATCTCCAAAGTAGTATGCACCGTAGGTTATTTCTACAGCGCCTCGCATAAGCTTTTGCAGCTTCTCGGCGGTTTCTTTGGAGCATACACGTGCTCCCTTTTTTCCGTTTCCGCGCTTTGTGGTAATACCGTATGAATTTGTAATTTTTTTAATCAGATAAGGTTTAACAGGTGTTCCGCCGTTGGCAACAGCGCCTACCGAGGTTAAATACTGCAGAGGGTTCTGCATATCGTTGTATTGACCTATGCCTGACCAACCAAGCTCGATTTTACGAGCTTCATCAACCTCATAACTGCTGACTGCCGCTGGAATTCCCTCAAGATAATACTTTTTATTGAAACCGAATTTCTCGGCATATGCTGTCATAGTTTTCTTGCCTAAATCCACCGCTAACTGGGAAAAATAACTGTTGCAGGAAACAGCAAAAGCCTTTTCAAGGGTAATGTCGTTGTGATAGCCTGTGCATTTAACCTCTTCACCACCTATGGTGCATCCGCCTTTGCAGGTGTAGGTACGTTCGTAGGCATCGTCAAAGGTTTCTATAGCCGCCATAGCTGTAACAATTTTAAATGTGGAGCCGGGGGCATAGGTAGAGGCTAAAAAGCGGTTCATAAATATGCCGCTATAGTCACCCTCCTCTGCAGCGGTGATGTCCACTGCATTCTCCACATCAAAGGTAGGTGAGCTTATCATACATAAAAGCTCGCCTGTTTTGTAGTTATAAAGACCCACAGTGCCTGCGTGATTACCAAGGGCACTGAGAGCCGCAGAGCATATATCGGCATTGATGGTAAGCTGCATATCACAATAGCCCGATTCTTTGCCAAAAAGGCCTGTTATGGCGTTGTATCCCGCAAGCTTATCTCTAAAAGCGGTTTGCACGCCTGTGCTTATAAAACCTTTGGCATCTCCTACTGCGTGAAGAGTAGAGAGCCGTATGTTATAGTTTGAATTATATACCCGCTTATTATCCACCGTTTCGCTTAGCACGGTACCTTTTATATCCGCAACAGCGCCGCCGCCAGTGAATTCACCGGCTGTATATAAGCGGTGGTTGCCTTGATAAAGTGTCCAGGAGGTGGCATTGCTTATATAATTTACAATAAATAAGCATAAACCTGATATAAACACTGCGGCAACAAATATCATAATTGCAGATCTCAGGGATAAACGTTTCATTTGCTACCTCCTTTAGGGCTAAGAGCCACCGTATACATACCGCCCGCTTTTATAAAGCTAAGAAGCATCCAGGAGGAAAGCAGGGAGCTTCCCCCAACGCTGACAAAGGGCATAGTAACACCTGTGAGGGGTAGCATATCCAAAGAGCCGAAAATATTAAGAGAGGCTTGAATAATAAACATTCCCGCTGCAGCAGAGGAGGTTACGGCATAGTAAATGGAACGGGTGCGGGAAATACAAATTGCAGCGTAAATTACTAAAACTGCAAAATGAAGCACCGTAACAAGAGCAATTATCAAACCTAATTCTTCCGATATTATACCGAAAACCAAATCGGTATCGGCGGCAAAAACCTCAGTGAGGTCGCCACTGCCTGCGCCTATACCAAAAAGACCGCCCCCTGATGTTGCCATCATGGTTTGGGTTTGCTGATAGCCGCCGGAAGAAGCGAATTCCCAAGCGTGCAAATAGGTGGCAAAACGCCCCGAAATATAGGGAATAAATTTAATTATTCCAACACAAGCAACTGCGGCAAATCCTATAATACCTGCAACTATTTTTATGTCGCAAAGCCTAAGGCTTAATATTATTATCATAGCGCCAAAATAAACTGCCGCCGTGCCAAAATCTCGCATATAGGCAAGCGCCGCAAAGCAGAAAAATGAGAAGCTTAAAAATGCTGTAAGACTTCGGGCTGTAATCAGCTTGTCCAAAGTGCAGGCACTGATAAACACAAGGCTGACCTTAATCAATTCCGATGGCTGAAAAGAAACGGGCCCTATCGATATCCAATTTTTAGAGCCGTTGATATATACACCGAAGAAAATATTGAAAATAAGCAACAGTACGGAAAAAATTGCAACAGGTATCTGCAGCTTTTCTATAATTTCTAGTTTAGAAAGAAGTGCACAAAGTAAACTGAACAGCACTATTCCCACCACCGTAAAAACACCTTGTTTAAATAGCAGGTCAATGCCGGAGGAGGCGGCAACGCAAAGGCCAACACTTGTTAAAAATAGAGCCGAAATCTCAATTTCAACATTGCTTTTAAAACCACGTATAAGAAGATATAACCATTCCAGAGCAATAAGGCCACCAAATACAATGGTTAGTGAGGAGGCGTTATCAAAGTCATTTAAAACATATCCGAAAAGGGAAAGAATCTGAAAAAGCGTGAGTAACCAAGCACTCCACACACGGCATTTTTTAGATGAAGCATCTGCTTTGGCTTTTGCTTTTGTAGATATCGCAGGATTTATTGCTATTTGCAAAACAGTCGAGCCTATGCGAATTTTATCTCCTGACTGCAGATAAGCATCCTCTTCAACAATGTAATCGTTTACATACACCTTGTTTTGCGGCGATGTGGGGGTCAGCTTAAAACCGTATTCTGTAAGCGCCAAGGTAGCGTGTTGCTTGGCAACAGTGGAATTTTTGAGTCGAACATCGCAGAATAAACCACTGCCTATTATACATTCGGCACTTTTAAGTTCTACAATATCGTTGTAACTTTCAACAGCAAATCTGGCAAGAGTTTTGCGTTTGATTTTGTGAAAAACGGTTTTTATGTTAAGAAACAATATAAGAAGGGCGACAAAAGGCAGAATGAATCTGATTATTCCCCAGTAAAAGGTATACATTTTTTGTCAACTCCTTCTTATAATAGATTATTCTGTTTTATAGCACACTGGCAAGGCAGTAAATAAGTAAAACAATTCCAAGTATAATTCTGTACCATCCAAAAACCTTGAAATCGTGCTTTTTAATGTAACTCATAAGAAATTTTATTATAATGAGAGAAACTATAAATGCCACAGCACAGCCAACCGTAAGAACGGCAATCTCTGTGGTTGTAATTCCCGCACCCTCCATTACGAACTTAAGGGCTTTAAGTGCGCTTGCGCCGAACATAACAGGAACGGCAAGATAAAAGGTGAATTCTGCGGCAGCATATCTGCCAATACCAAGCATAAGTGCGCCCAGAATAGTGGCTCCCGAACGAGAGGTGCCGGGAAGCACCGCCGCTACTAACTGAAACAATCCGATAATAAATGCCGCTTTAAAGCTAATATCTTCCGTAGAGGTCACATTAGGGGTGAGGTTGCGATTTTTGTTTTCAATAATTATAAACAATATACCCACTAAAAACAGCATTAGAGTTACCACTAAAAACTCAATTCTAATGGCGCTGTTTCCAATAGTACTTCTGAAAAGAGCCGAAACGCTATCGTCAAAAAGCACACCGTAGATGACTGCCGGCAGACAGGCTACAATTATTTTAAACCAAAGTGTTACTATATTCCACTTTAAAATCACACTACCAAAGCATTTGTCTTTTTCTTTTCCTGAATAATGGCTTTTAAGCGCAAAGGGCCAGATATCGCGAAAGAACACAACCACAACCGCCATTATAGCCCCTAGCTGAATGACCACGCGGAACATTTCTATAAATGCTGAGGAGGAATTAAAATTAAAAAAGTTTTCAAAGAGAATAAGGTGACCCGTGCTGCTTACAGGCAGCCATTCGGTGATGCCTTCAATAATTCCGTAGAATATTGCCTTAATTATCTCTATCAAATCTATCAAATCCTTTCTTTACTTATATTATCACAAAAATCCCTTTAGGTCTACCCAAATATATACATTTTCAGTAACAATAATTCCATATCACGAATATAATACCAATGAAGTAACAAATCTGCTTCAATATAAATGAAGGAGGCTAATTAGTAATGTCGGACACAAGAACAAATAACGGTACTGTAAGCTCTAGTGAATTCCGTGAGGCCGTTTGCATTGATGCAGGCAGGGTTTATGATTCCTGTTGTGACCGTGATTGCCTTGAGGATCTTCGCTGTTATTTTACCAGTGAAGGTCAGTGTATAATTGAAAAGGCACTTAACATACGCGCAAAAAGTGCGGAAGTATTTAATGTATATATAGATGTGGAACCTGTAACTTTTAATCGCGGTTATTATTCCTGCAGTCTTAATTTCTTCTTCCTTGTGGAATTTGATGTGTTTACAGGCGACTGTCCTAAACCCACAACCGTTAAGGGCTTCTGCTTCTACGAAAAGAAGGTAATACTATTCGGTAGTGAGGGTAATGTAAGGGTGTTCTCAAATGCTGCTACCCGCGAGCAAGGCAATGACCCGCAAAGCTGCACATCGTCAAACACCCCAAGATGTATAGTTCAAACCGTAGACCCAATAGTGCTTTCCGCACGCCTTTGCGAGCTTAGAAATTGCTGTGAAAACAGCTGTTGTGTACCATCCTGCCTTTGCGATGCACTGGGCGGCTCAGTGAATATGTGTCAGGAGTTGGGCACACCTACTGTACTTGTAACCTTAGGTCTTTTCTCTATTGTGCAGTTGATTAGAAATGTGCAGATGTTAGTTCCCGTTTATGACTTCTGCATTCCTGAAAAGCAATGTGAGGATTCAACAGATCGTCCTTGTGACGTGTTTTCAAGGTTAGAATTCCCCACCGATGATTTCTTCCCACCAAGAGCAGGGGATTCCTCCTGCGGTTGTGGAGCTAACACAAGAAATTGCTAAGTAATTGAAAACAAAAATTCGCCTTCAAAAAAGTGAAGCCGTTTATAACAATGGCTTCACTTTTTTTATATATTCTCATAAATTTTCAGTATAAGCTTTTTTTCTGCAAGCCATTTTGAATATGCGGTGGCACTTCCGCTGCTAACGGCAAATTTGAGGCTTTCTAAAAAATCTCCCGAATTTGCGTATTCATATATGAAGCCTGCAACCATAGAATCTCCAGCACCAACGGTGTTAATAACCTCGCCTTTGGGAGCTTCGCAAAAGTGAACCTCACACCGCTCTGTGAGCAACATTGCCCCCTGTGAATCCATAGAAACAAGAACGTTTCGGGCGCCCATTTCCTGCAGTTTTTTGGCATAGTAGGTTATGTCCTCAAGGCTTTCTAAGCTTTTAGAAAAAATTTCGCTCAGCTCATCTCGATTGGGCTTTATAAGGAAAGGTCGGCAGTCAAGTGCCGAAACAAGCGCCTTTCCGTTTGTATCCAATATAACCGTAACACCATCGGGGGCGGCTTTAATCAAACGTTTATATATATCCTCTTTAACACCGCTGGGTATGCTACCCGAAAGAATCAAAGTGTCGTGAGGCTCTATATCCGAAATGCGGCTTATAAGTTTTTCGATATATTCTTCTGTAAGTTTGTGGCCTCCGCTGTTGAACTCGGTTACCTTGTTGTCCATTACCATTTTCATATTGATTCTTGTAAAGCCTTGCGGGATACTGATAAAATCAGTTTTGCAGCCAATGCTTTCAAGCTGCCTTTTCAGTTCGTTCCCCGTAAACCCTGCAACATAACCCAAAGAGGTGGATTCTAACCCAAGCCTTTTTAAAAGTATTGAAACATTTATACCCTTTCCGCCTACAACAAAATATTCGTTTTTAACACGATTTGTTTTGCCGAAATTAAAGCTTTCAGCATCGGCTGTATAATCAAGAGAAGGGTTAAGAGTAACAGTGTAAATCATAGTAACAATCCTTTGAAATTTTCTGATTATTAGTATACAACGGCCCGGATAAATTATCAACAAAATGTTGCATTTGCTTTTTGTGTAATGTATAATGTTTTTGAAAATTAACATATAGGAAGTGTAAGGGTGACAGTTGTTTACATAGTCAGACACTGTGAATCACTATCTAATCTCAACCATTCTTTGGCAGGGCAAACAGATATTGATATAAGCGAAAAGGGTGCTTTACAGCTAGAGTGTCTTTCAAATTATTTTAAAAATATAAAGCTTCATAGGGTGTATTCCAGCCATCTTTCCCGCGCATATAAAACAGCCGAGGCTATTAATAAATATAATTCTTGCGATATTATTATAGATGATAGTTTCATAGAGCTTAATTTAGGCGTTTTAGAAGGAAAATCTTTGCATGATATGACCCCTCAGCAAACTTATATCTGGCATAATGAGCCGCACAATTTCAGAGTGGAGGGTGGAGAAACAATGGATGAGCTCGCTCAGCGCGCGTGGAACGGATTAAAAGAAGTGGCAAAAGCAAATCCCGATTCCACCATTGCCGTTGCCTCTCACGGAGGTACCATCCGCAATCTTTTAAGGGTGATTAAAGGCTATAAAAGCAATCAGCTTACAGAGGTTGGCTGGTGCGATAACACCGGTGTAAATAAAATAGTTTTTTATGATGATGGGCGCGTTGTAATAGAAAAGGAAAACGATATTTCTCACCTTTCATCAGAGGCTTTGTCAGAGCCTGTGTCAAAATGGACTGAAGGAGAAAATGAATGATTATAATGTCAGTGGATTTAGGAGCCGCCCGCACGGGACTTGCCGTTAGTGACCCTAGCGAGCAATTTGCCTTTCCGAGAGGAATAATTAAGGAGTATAATCGAGAAAAGCTGTACTCAAAGCTTATTGAGAAAGCAAAGGAGTTTGGTGCAGAGCTTATAGTTTTGGGCTTTCCGAAAAATATGGATGGATCTGTGGGTTTTAAAGCAGAGGAAAGTATTACCGCAAAAAATGCTTTAGAAAAGCTTACCGAAATACCTATTGAGCTTTGGGATGAGCGATGTACTACCGTGAGTGCCCATAGCAGTCTGCAAATGAATGGCATCAGTCATAAAAATCGCAAGGATATTGTGGATTCTGTTGCCGCTACAATTATTTTAGAGGACTTCTTGCGATTCAGAAGTAAAAATTGAAGCTTAGGGTAACGAGAGTTGAACACATTGCGGTTTCTCTCGTCGCCTTTTCCCGCCTTTCTTGCGCTTATTCTTGTAAGGCGAAAGCCTTACTGCGAATTTCACGCTACGCCTTTCGAAAAAAGGCGTACGAGATAAACTCT
>JAZNRT010000027.1:0-24666 GCA_045590875.1 Acutalibacteraceae bacterium | reverse complement strand
CGATACTTTTTGTATTGGCGAGTATTTTAACAAAGCAAAGGCGGAAATCCTTCCTTTAAAATCAGGTTCAGATTGTTCGTGTTTGCTTATTGTAGGTGATGAAAATGAGCCTTATTCAATGTGCAAAGCCGTGCATTCACCAATGCGATGGTTACTGCGGTATGGATGTGATAGGAAAGATCACAAACACAGAGGGTGGTTGCCCTCATTATATATCAAAAGACAGCAACAATAGCCTCTCGCAGATTTCTGACGGGGTGAAGCTGGATTCCAAAGCTGAGCCCCTCTAACTGTTTACTACAGCTTGCCGGATATACACAACGTTTGAACCCTAATCGCTCTGCTTCTCTTATACGATCGGCAACGTGTGGCACCGAGCGAATTTCGCCTGAAAGACCTATTTCACCGAAAGCAGACAGATCCTGAGGAATTGCCATATCCTTAAGTCCCGAAACTAAGGCTAAGGCTACGGGTAGATCGGTTGCGGGCTCGTCTAAACGCAAGCCGCCTACAATGTTAAGATATACATCTAAATTCGAATAGAAAAAGCCCATTCGTTTTTCCAATACCGCTAAAATAAGATTCATACGGTTGTAGTCAAAGCCTGTTGACATACGCCTTGGTGTGCCAAAGCCTGTGGTACAAACAAGTCCCTGAATTTCAGCTAAAATAGGTCTTGTTCCCTCCAATGTACAGGCAATGCAGGTGCCAGAAACATCAGCGCTTCTTCCCGAAAGCAACATCTGTGAAGGGTTGGGAACCTCATGAAGACCGTCTTCCCGCATTTCAAAAACACCAATTTCATTGGTGGAGCCAAAACGGTTTTTTGTGGCACGGAGAAGTCGATATGAATAATTTCGGTCACCTTCAAAATAAAGCACTGCATCCACAATATGCTCCATAACCTTGGGTCCTGCTATTCCACCGTCTTTATTAACGTGGCCTACAATAAACATAGGTATATCAAGCGCCTTTGCGGTGCGCATAAACAGGTTTGTGCATTCCCTTACCTGCGATATACTTCCGCTTGAAGTGTTTAACTCGGTCAGACACATTGTTTGTATAGAATCTATCATAACAATATCGGGCTTTGTTGTTCTTACATATTCACAGATTGCCTCGGCATCGTTTTCTGCCATAATAAGCAGATTTTCGTTTATTACTTTTAATCTGCTCGCGCGAAGCTTCAATTGACGGGAGGATTCTTCACCTGATACATAAAGAATTTTATAATCACTGGCAATTCTTCCGCATATTTGCAAAAGAATTGTAGATTTTCCGATACCCGGCTCACCGCTTAAAAGGTTCACAGAGCCCTTTACAATGCCTCCGCCCATTACTCGGTCCAGCTCGCCTATGCCGCTTATGTAACGGTGTTCATTTTCTATATCTATTGCAGTAACAGGTGATGCTGTAAGCCGACGGGTAGATATTGAAGCCTTTGTGCCTGCGGCAATTACAGGCGCGGGAGTTTCTTCATTCATAGTGTTCCAAGAGCCGCATTCGGGACATTTGCCCGACCATTTTGGATTGGAGTATCCACATTCACTGCAAACAAACAGCGATTTAATCTTTGCTGCCATTTTCTTCTCCTTGTATATAATTTATAATTCCGTTTGCTATATTGTAACACAAAGTGTAGCAAAATTCATCATTTTTTAGTTTTTTCAAATCCTCAGGATTACTTAAAAAACCGCATTCTACAATAACGGCAGGATTAACTGATTTTTCTAAGATATGCACACCACGAGTATCTGCCTTTGCCACACGTGGCTTTTCCTCCTGTAAATTATCGTTAACATACCCTTGAATTGCCTCGCCCAATTCCTTAGCATTAGCCGTTTTGCTGTTGTAAAACACCTGCAATCCCTTGACATCGGCTTGCTCAAATTTATTTTGATGTATGCTTATAACCAATGCATCGGTTTGGGAATTCATAATTTTTACACGTTCTGCAAGGTCATTTTGCTTTGTAGTACCGCTATCGTTGGCTGTACCTAAAGCCGTGTCCTCTGTGCGGGTGAGGAGGGTTTTAAATCCGTAGAGCTTCAGCACCTTATCCAGCTTTAAGGAAATATTGAGGTTTATATCCTTTTCCTCAGTTCCATCATCCGCTACTGCTCCGCCATCAAACCCGCCGTGCCCTGCATCAATTACGATGGTAGGGGGTGAAATTCGAGGCTTTGTTGCGGTTTGGATAGTTTTTTTTGCGTTTGAATTAACTATGCCTATCGCCATAACCGCGCACATCAAAACAAATAATCCTAATTTTACCGGCTTTTTCATAAGCAAGCTATTTAACTAGTCTGCCTGAATTGTGAGTATTGATACCCGTAATTCCGCCGATTACACCAAGCAGCATTACAATTATCAGGCGAATAACACTGAGTGCCGTAAAAGAAAAACCGTTAATAATAATGCTGAGAATCATATTAAAAACAAAAACCGCACCGCCGTTAATAATTCCGCACAGGTAACCCTTTTCCTGTATCCTTTTAGCAGTATACCGAGAGCCGAAAAAGCAACCTATACCAAGGCTCAAAGATGATAGAGGGAAAGCTATACTTTCAGAAAAATTTCCTATTGTCAGCAAAAGAGCGAATAAGAGGATTAGTACAACGCTTACTGCAACTGAAATCACTATTCCAACAGTTATAGCTGTTGGCTTAGAGCTTTGCGGATTTAAAGAAAATACCTTATTCATAAAAACACTTCCTAAAAATAATGATAATAAATCATATTCTTGGGAAGTGTTTTTAATTACTGATTATTTCTTGGGTTCGTCGTCGTGAACTGTGGCATTGGATTGAATTGCCCAGCGCATAATCTTGATTTTAGAGTGGTCTGCGGGAGACTCAAGAACGATACTGTCGTCTTTAAGTGAAACTACTCTGCCTGAAATACCGCCGATAGTGGTAATTTCATCACCAATCTGCAGGTTGTTGCGCATCTTCTCTTCTTCCTTTTGACGCTTCTTCTGAGGTCTTATCATAAAGAAGTAGAAAACTGCGATAATAACAGCAAACATAATAAGAGTGCTGATCATACTACCCTGACTGTTGGCAGTTTCGGTTGCAAGTGTGATAAAATTCATTTAAAATTCCTCCGTTTGTTATACAATAGTATCATTATATAATATATTTCCCGATTTTGCAAGTAAAAAAAAGAGAACTCTTATATCTGCAAATAATATCAAAATCTTGATAATTATGTAATAAGGTGGTATAATTAGTAAATAATTGTAGAATAGGATTATTGAGGAAATTTATGAAGCTGTGGAAATCATTTACAATTACTTTATTATTCATACTGATATTTTTAAATATTCCCTCACCACCCCACGTAACCGTTAAAGATTTATCCACCACTACGGATATTACACTTTCAACCACTGTTAAAATCCAACCAAAGAGAACAACCGTGAAAAAGTTAACTCCCGTCATAAACGGTGTAAAGGTGGAATGGGAATACCGTCAATCTCAAACTACAGGCTACGAGCTGCAATACAGCACATCGAAGAGCTTTAAAAAAGCCACGACAATAGTCATAAAGGAAAAAGAAACTACCACTAAAACCATAGAAAATCTCCAGGGCAATAAAATCTACTATATACGAATGTGCACATATAAGGAAATTGAAGGTAAAAGATATTGTTCAAAATGGTCTAAAACCTGCAAAGTCACTACAGGAAGAAAGAAAATTTCTGTGCCCTACATAAGCCAGAATCCAGAGCTTCCCACAGGGTGCGAAGCCACCTCTGCCGCCATGGTGCTACAATATTACGGTGAGAACATAAATCACACGACATTGGCAAAAAATTGGATTAGTAAAAGCAGTGACTTTTATTGGAAAGACGGTAAGAAGTACGGTCCCGACCCAAACGAAATTTTTGTCGGTGACCCATTTACTAAATACAGCTACGGTTGCTTTGCACCAGTAATTGCAAATGCTGTTAATAATAACAGTGAACTCTGCTTTGCGGAGGTTTTAAAAGAAAAAAGCCTTTCATATTTATGCAAAAAATACATTGACAACGGAAAACCTCTGCTTATATGGGCAACCATTGGCATGGTAGCTACACAAGACGGTGACACTTGGTATATTGAAAATGGTGAAAAATACGTATGGTCTGCAAATGAGCACTGCTTAGTGCTTATTGATTACGACGATGACTGCTATTACTTTAACGACCCGCTAAAGGGTGAAAAGATGGCCTACTCAAAGGCACTTGTTGAACAAAGATATAATGAGCAGGGCTCTCAGGCAGTATACATTGATTTGATTAAATAAAAACGAACTTAAACGGAGGAATTATTATGTACCCAATTAAACTCACACCCGCATTAAAGGATTATATTTGGGGCGGAGACCGCTTAAAAAGGGAATACGGAATAAAAACAGATTTGGATATTGTGGCAGAGGCTTGGGTTCTTTCCTGCCACCCCGACGGTGCATCGGTTGTTGTTAACGGTGACTATGCAGGGCTTACTCTTACCCAGCTAATCGAAAAGGCAGGCGCTGATATTTTAGGAACAAAAGCCCGTGAGTTTGAGTTTTTCCCTATTCTCGTTAAGCTTATAGATGCTAAGGGCAACCTTTCAATTCAGGTGCACCCAAGCGACGAATACGCTCTTAAAAATGAGGGTCAATACGGCAAAACCGAGATGTGGTATGTTGTGGATTGCGACGAAAACGCATATCTTTACTACGGATTCAACCGCGAGCTTACAAAAGAAGAATTTCGCGAAAGAATTGAAAACGACACCATTTTAGAAGTGCTGAACAAAGTCCCCGTTAAAAAAGGCGACTGTTTCTTTATTGAAGCAGGCACTATCCATGCTATTGCCGAAGGCTTGTTAATTGCAGAAATTCAGCAAAATTCAAACCTAACCTACAGGGTTTATGATTACGGCAGAGTAGATGCCAACGGCAACCCCAGAGAGTTGCATATAAACGAGGCTATTGAAGTAACCACCCTTACTCCCCCTACCATACCCTATGGAAAGCCCAAAAGCGACCTTTTGGCGGAGTGTAAATACTTCAATTGCGAACGTTTGTCACTAAATGGCAACACGGAAATTTTTGTTGATACAGAAAGCTTTAAATCTCTTTTGTGCCTCAGCGGCACCGCCAAGGTTAATGAAGTGGATATAAATGCAGGCGAAAGCATTTTCCTTTCGGCAGGTATGGGTAAGGTTGAAATTTCGGGAAATGCGGAATTTATTGTTAGCAGGGTGTAAAAATGGCAATAATAAATATAGTAATGGTAGAGCCCGAAATACCTCAAAATACAGGGAATGTTGCACGAACCTGTGCGGCAACAGGCGCAAGGCTTCATCTTGTGGGGCCAATGGGCTTTAAAATTGATGATAAAAAGCTTAAACGTGCAGGGCTTGATTATTGGAATCTGCTTGACATCACATACTACGATAACTTTGAAGATTTTCTAAGCAAAAATCAGGGTGAATTTTTCTATTTCACCACCAAAGCTCGAAAGGTTTACAGCGATGTGAAATACCCCGATGGCTGTTACCTTCTCTTTGGCAAGGAAACCAAGGGTCTTCCTGAAGAATTACTTCTGCAAAATCCAAAGCGTTGCGTTCGTTTGCCTATGTCGGGCGGTGCCAGAAGTCTTAACCTTTCCAATACTGTGGCTATTGCCACCTACGAAGTGTTAAGACAGTGGGATTTCCCAGAGCTTCAAAATTTTGGTGAGCTACACCGCTACTCCTGGGACGATTGATAAAATTGCACATTAACACATATGTGTCGTGGCGATTTTTGTTTAGTTTGCTTTAATTTTGTAAAGGTCTTGAAAATTGTGTAATTTTGGTATAAAATAAGTTTGTTATAAATTTATCAAATAAACCGAAAGGATGTTTTATCTATGGCAGCTCTTAACAAAAAGTCTATTGAAGACATTGAAGTTAAAGGCAAGAAAGTTCTTGTTCGTTGCGACTTCAACGTAAAAATGGAAGACGGTGTTATCACCAGCGACAAGCGTATTGTGGCTAGTCTTCCCACCATTAAGTATCTTATTGAAAACGGTGCTAAGGTTATTCTTTGCTCTCACCTTGGCCGTCCCAAGGGTCAGGTTAATCCCGAATTTTCTATGAAACCAGTTGCAGCTCGCCTTTCCGAATTGTTAGGCAAAGAGGTTAAAATGGCAGAGGATGTTGTTGGTGAAAGTGCTAAGGCACTTGCTGCCGACCTTAATGAGGGCGAGGTTCTTCTGCTTGAGAACGTTCGTTTTGAAGCAGGCGAAACCAAAAACGACCCCGAACTCAGCCGTAAATTTGCTGATTTGGCTGAAATCTATGTTAACGATGCCTTCGGCTCTGCTCACAGAGCTCACTCCTCTACCGCAGGTGTTGCCGAGCATCTTCCCGCTGTTTGCGGTTACCTCATTCAAAAGGAAATCAACTTCATCGGTGGTGCTCTTGAAGATCCCAAACGCCCCTTGGTTGCAATCCTCGGCGGTGCTAAGGTAAGCGATAAAATCGGTGTTATTAACAACCTTATCGAAAAATGCGACACCATCATCATCGGCGGCGGTATGGCATACACCTTCTTCAAGGCTATGGGCTACGAAATCGGCACCTCAATTTGCGAAGAAGACAGAATTGAAGACGCTAAGGTTATGATGGAAAAGGCTAAGACCAAGGGAATCAACTTCCTTCTTCCCGTTGATAATATTCTCGGCAAGGAATACAATAAGGACACAGAGCACAAACCTGCCGATTCCAATGCTATTCCCGAAGGCTGGATGGGCCTTGATATCGGTCCTAAGTCCACCGAAATGTTTGCTAATGCCATTAAGGGCGCAGGTACCGTTATTTGGAACGGTCCTATGGGTGTTTCTGAGTGGGAAAACTTTGCTAACGGCACCATCGGTGTAGCAAAGGCTGTTGCTGAATCAGGCTCTATCTCAATCATCGGCGGCGGCGACAGTGCTGCAGCTGTTCAAAAGCTTGGCTTTGCAGACAAGATGTCCCATATTTCCACAGGCGGTGGCGCTTCTCTTGAATATCTTGAGGGTAAGGTACTTCCCGGTATTGCCTGCCTAAATGAGAAATAATCTACCTATTTTGGAGGAATAATAATGAACAAACAACTTCGCAAGGCTGTTATTGCGGGCAACTGGAAAATGAATAAAACCCCCGCAGAAACCACAGCTCTAATCAACGAAATGAAACCCCTTGTAAAGGATGCAGACTGTGATGTAGTTCTCTGCGTACCCTTTATTGATATTGCAGCCGCCACAGCCGCTGCAGAGGGCTCTAATATTAAAATTGGCGCCGAAAATGTACACTTCAAGGCTTCAGGCGCTTACACAGGCGAAATCTCTGCCGAAATGCTTACCGCCGCAGGCGTTGAGTATGTAGTTGTAGGCCACAGCGAAAGAAGACAGTATTTCGGTGAAACCGATCAAACCGTTAATCTTCGCACATTAGCCGCTGTAAACGCAGGCCTTACCGCTATCGTTTGCGTTGGTGAAACTCTGGAGCAGAGAGAGCTCGGCTATACCGAAACACTTTTGAAATATCAGACCAAGATGGCTCTCACAAATGTTACTGCAGAGCAGCTTAAAAACATTATCATTGCCTACGAGCCTGTTTGGGCTATCGGCACAGGTGTTACCGCAACTGCAGATCAGGCAGACGAGGGCAACGGCTATGTTCGTGAGGCTATTGCTGAGGTTTACGGCAAAGATGTTGCCGAAACTGTTACTATTCAGTACGGCGGTTCTATGAACGCTAAAAATGCCGACGAATTAGTTGCTAAATACCACGTTGACGGCGGCCTTATCGGCGGTGCTTCACTTAAAGCAGAGGATTTCTCTGTAATAGTTAATGCCGCAAGCAAATAAAAAATATAGGGCTGTCTTGTGCGAAACAAAAAAGACAGCCCGTCTTTTTTGATAGAGAGGAATTTTTTGAGAATGAAAAAACCTGTTGTTTTATGTATTATGGACGGCTTTGGTATCCGCGATGTTGCAAAGGGAAATGCCATAAAATCAGCAAACACCCCTAACCTTACAAAGCTGTTCAGCGAAAATCCCTTTACCACAATCGGTGCTTCGTGCTTAGACGTTGGCCTTCCCGACGGACAGATGGGTAACAGCGAGGTTGGCCACACCAACATAGGTGCAGGCAGGGTTGTTTACCAAATGCTTGTTAAAATTTCAAAATCCATTACCGACGGCGATTTCTTTAATATTGATGTGCTGAAAGGTGCTGTGGAAAACTGCAAGAAAAACGGTTCCGCACTTCACCTTATAGGTCTTCTTTCCGATGGTGGTGTTCACAGTCATATTGACCACCTTTATGGTCTTTTGGAATTAGCAAAGATGAATGACCTTAAAAAGGTTTATGTTCACTGCCTTATGGACGGCCGCGACGTTTCCACCACCTCAGGCGTTGGCTTTATTAAGGACCTACAAGCCAAAATGGCAGAACTAGGTGTGGGTGAAATTGCCAGCGTTATGGGACGCTACTATGCGATGGACCGCGACTTTGCCTGGGACCGTGTTGAAAAGGCTTATGCCGCAATGGTTTATGGTGAGGGAATCGAAAACAGCGACCCTGTTAAGGCTATGGAAGAATCCTACTCAAAGGATGTTACTGATGAATTTATTGTACCTACGGTTATAAATAAGAACGGTATGATAAAATCGGGCGACAGTGTGGTTTCCTTTAACTTCCGCCCCGACCGTGCGCGTCAGTTCACCCGCACCTTTGTAGACGAGGCTTTCGACGGTTTTACACGCAAAAACGGGTTCTTCCCGCTTTACTACGTATGTATGACACAGTACGATGAAACTATGCCTAATGTTCAGGTTGCATTCCCACCCGAAGAGCTAAAAATGACCTTGGGAGAATATCTTTCTGCCAACAATATGACACAGCTCAGAATTGCCGAAACTCAGAAATACGCCCATGTTACCTTCTTCTTTAACGGCGGCGAGGAAAAAACCTTTGAGGGCGAAGACAGAATTCTTATTCAGTCACCCGATGTTCCCACTTTTGATTTACAGCCCGAAATGAGCGCATACCCTGTGTGTGATGCTGTTTGCGAACAAATACTTTCAGGCAAATATGACGCTGTTATTCTCAACTTTGCAAACTGCGATATGGTTGGTCACACCGGCATATTTGATGCAGCAGTAAAGGCAGTTGAAGCGGTTGACGAATGTGTTGGCAAGGTTGTTGATGCTACCACAAAAATGGGCGGCGCGGTTATAATCACTGCCGACCACGGTAATGCCGACTTTATGTTCGACGACGAGGGTAATCCTTTCACCCCACACACAACCAATCCTGTGCCCTTCTGTGTGGTGGGCTACGACTGTAAGCTTCGTGAGGGCGGCAGACTTGCTGATATAGCACCATCTATGCTCAAAATATTAGGCCTTCCAAAGCCTTCTGAAATGAACGGCGAATCACTTATAAAATAATACTCTATAAGAAATATAATACAACCTCATTACTCGAAACGGGTAATGAGGTTGTGTTTATTTTATTATATCAAAAATGATAGGTGAACCTAAAGACTTTTTGTTACCGTATTTATATCCACCTCGTAAAATTTTCTCTGCTACGGAAAAGTCTTTTATGGTTGAGGATTGTAATTTTGCTATTGTTTCCCCTTTTTCCACATAATCGCCGCATTTTTTATATAGCCTTATGCCTGCGGTTAAATCAATTTGTGAATCCTTCTTGGTTCTCCCTGCTCCTAAAAGTGACGACGCAACGCCTACTGTTTTTGCATCTATTCCGCTTATATATCCGCTGTTTTCTGCCGTGACCCCATAGGTAAATTCAGCCCTTGTAAAGCTTTCCAAATCATCAAATTCCGATACATTACCACCCTGAGAGGATATCCAATCAAGAAAGGTTTTATATGCGGCTCCTGTTTTTAAAGCTTCTTCACATTGACATAATGCACTTTTAAAATCAATATTAAGTCCCAAGCTTACCATTTGTGCCGAGAGGTTTAAGCAAAGCTCATAAAGGTCGGGTATATCACCTCCGCGAAGCAGCTCCACTGCCTCGCCAACCTCTAAACTATTTCCAACAGTATAACCTAATGGGGCTTCCATATTGGTTATCAGCGCTGCGGTTTTCTTTCCAACCGAATTGCCGATATTCACCATTTCGCGGGCAAGTTTTTTTGCACTTTCACTGTCGGGCATAAATGCGCCGTTGCCATACTTTACGTCAAGCACTATATTATTAGACCCTGCTGCAAGCTTTTTGCTCATAATGCTTGAAGCTATAAGAGGAATACTGTTCACAGTTGCGGTTACATCCCTTAAAGCGTACAGCTTTTTATCGGCAGGTGCAAAGTTCCCTGTTTGACCCACAACGGCTATACCAACTCTTTTCACCTGATTTAAAAACTCAGCAGCGGAAAGTGAGGTATTATAGCCGTCTATTGCTTCTAGCTTATCCACCGTTCCTCCCGTGTGGCCCAGCCCTCTACCCGACATCTTTGCTATTTTACAGCCGAGAGAAGCGGCAATCGGTGCCACAATCAGGGTGGTTTTATCTCCCACCCCGCCTGTTGAATGTTTATCTACCGTAGAACTGCCTAGCTCAAAAAGATCAGCAAGCTCTCCCGAATTCATCATAGCGAGGGTTAAGTCGGTTGTTTCGCGTGGTGTACAGCCAACAAAGCAGATTGCCATAAGCAAAGCGGATACTTGATAATCGGGAACGTCACCCTTAGTATATGCCGACACAAACCAATCAATTTGCTCTTTGGTAAGCTCTTCTCCCTTTTTCTTTGCTTCGATTATATCGTACATTCTCATCTTAGCTCACCTGCGCTGAAGCCTTCGGGCAAAAGCTCACCTAAAGTATGGGTTTTTACAACCTTTCCATCGGTTAAAATAATTAAAAAATCATCATCGCAAAACTCGCGCATAACCTGACGACAAACTCCGCAGGGGGAGCAAAAATCGGTTATTTCACCATTTCTACCGCCAACTATCGCTATTGCTGAAAACTCCCGTTCCCCAGAATTTACCGCCGTAAAAAACGCTGTTCTCTCGGCACAGTTGGTGGCAGAAAAGGAGGCGTTTTCCACGTTTGTTCCTGTATACACATTGCCTGATTTTGAAAGCAATGCCGCCCCAACCCGAAATTCTGAATAAGGCGAATAGGAATTGTTTAAAGCACTTTGGGCTTTTATCAAAAGCATTTCCTTATTCATCACTTTTATCTCCTTTATACTCTACTCCTAAATAATCGGTTACTATACGGGATATATGATTAAAGCCGTCAAGAGTACCGTAATTTTCGGGCTCAATTCCCTTTTTATATATCAGCATAGGCACATATTCCCTTGTGTGGTCGGTACCGGTGAAGGCGGGGTCACAGCCGTGATCGGCAGTGATTATCATCAAATCATCATCACCCAAAGCGCCCATAATTTCGGGCAATTTACTGTCAAACTCATTTATGGCATTAACATAGCCCTCAACATCGTTGCGATGTCCGTACAGCATATCAAAGTCCACTAGATTTAAAAAGCACAGCCCCTGCCATTTTGCCTTTATACATTGGAGAAGCCTTTCTATACCCTCAGCATTACTGCTAGTTGGAATATGTCGGCTTACACCGACACCTGCGAAGATATCGTTAATTTTTCCAATTCCAATTGTTTCATAGCCTTTATTCATTATAGCATCAAGCATTGTGGGCTTTGGGGGCTTTAATGAAAAATCGTGCCTGCGGGAAGTCCTTTTAAAATCGGGATACTCACCCTCAAAGGGCCTTGCTATAACTCTGCCTACTCCCTGCTCACCCACAAGGATTTCGCGGGCAATACGGCAGTATTCATAAAGCGTATCCACAGAAACCTCATTCTCGTGGGCGGCAATTTGAAACACACTGTCTGCCGAGGTGTAAACTATAAGCTTGCCTGTTTTTATATGCTCTAGCCCATAGTCACGGATAACTTCAGTACCTGAATAGGGCTTATTACAGATTGTGCCTCTACCTGTTCTTTCTTCAAATACTTCTATTATCTCTTTTGGAAAGCCCTCCGGATAGGTAGGAAAGGGCTTAGAAGATACAATACCCGCAATTTCCCAATGACCTGTGGTTGTATCCTTACCCTTTGAAAGTTCTCTAAGCCTTGCTATGCAGGCTTGGTGGCTATCGGTGGCTTCAAGATAATCCACACCGTCAATATTCCCCAACCCCAGCTTAATGAGATTTGGGATTTTTAAATTATCTGATGTGCTCAGGGTTTTTAGGGTATTGGCGCCATCATCACCAAATTCGGCAGAATCGGGCATAGAGCCTATACCAAAGCTATCCAACACAATAAGAAATACTCGTTTCATTTGAATTATTCTGCCTCTAATCTTTTAGCGGTTTTCAAGGCTAATTCCATCATTTCGGTAAAAGTACTTCTTCTTTCCTCAGCCGATGTTGCCTCGCCTGTTATCAAATGGTCGGAAACGGTGCAAATGCTGAGTGCATTTTTACCCAGCCTTGCCGCTGTCATATAAAGCGCCGCCGCCTCCATTTCCACTGCCAGCACACCCATTTTACCCCAAGAAATGAGGGATTTCATTGCTTCGGGAATACCCTCCTCATCCTTATAAAAAACATCGCTGGATAGTAGATTTCCTACATGGTAGTTAATTCCTAATTCATCGGCGGTATCTGTACAAGCCTTTAGCATTCTGAAATCGGCAATTGGGGCAAATGTACCCCCAAGATTATACTGACTTGCAAAGTTTGAATCCGTGCACGCGCCCATACCTATAACAATGTCGCGTATCTTTACAGATTTATTCATACCGCCTGCAGAGCCTATACGCATTATATTCTCTACTCCGTAGAATTTATAGAGCTCGTAGCTGTAAATACCAATCGAAGGCATACCCATTCCGCTTGCCATAACGGTTACCTCTTGGCCATCATATTTGCCTGTATATCCACCTATTGCACGAACATTATTAACAAGCTTTACTTCTTCTAAAAAATTTTCTGCAATAAATTTTGCCCTTAAAGGATCCCCCGGCATAAGCACGGTTTTTGCAATTTCGCCCGCTTTTGCGCTATTGTGAGGTGTGCTCATTTTTTTACAGCTCCTTTACTAATTTAATTATACTGCTTGTGCCCAGCCTATCGGCTCCAAGCTTTAAAAATTCTTCGGCATCGGCTAAGGTTTTTATCCCGCCTGCCGCCTTGATTTTAGTTCCGTTTTTTACGTTATCTGCCATAAGGCGGATATCTTCACGGGTGGCACCGCCAAGGCTGAAGCCTGTTGAGGTTTTTATATATTCAGCATCTGACTGCGATACAATTTCGCACATTTTCACCTTTTCTTCCTCGTTTAACAAACAGGTTTCTATAATAACCTTTAAAATACGCCCACTGCAGGCGGTGTGAACCTTATTTATTTCGTCGAAAATTTCGCTATATCTTCCATCCTTCAAAGCGCCGATATTTATAACCATATCTATTTCATTAGCCCCCATTTTCACAGCATCTGCCGCTTCAAAGCATTTTGCGTCGGTGGTGCTGTAGCCGTTGGGGAAGCCTATAACTGTGCATATATTAAGATTATTACCGAAAACATCGTGCATCCGCTTTACAAATGAGGCGGGTATACATACACTTGCAGTTGAATATTCTATACCCTCTCTGCAAATTTCTTTAATCTGCTCTAAGGTTGCCTGAGGTTTTAATAGAGTGTGGTCGCAATGAGAAAGTATTTCTTTTATATCCATAATATCACCTTGATTATGATTTTATAATTTAATTTTAACACATAAATGTACAAAAGAAAAGTGCTCAATATATTTAATAATTACATTGACTTTAGCCCATTAAGTGGTATAATTATTACGAAGAAATTTGCAGATTATTCTATGCCGAAAGGAAAAGTGAACAAAAGTGAACAAAATTCTTGAGCAAGTAAGAGAAGTAGGTCTTATGCCGGTTATAAAATTAACCGACATTTCAAAAGCGGTTGATTTGGCAAAGGCACTCACAAAGGGCGGTATACCCGTAGCAGAGGTTACCTTCCGTGCGGCAGGTGCCGACAAGGCTATTAAGGCTATTGCTGAAGCACTTCCCGATATGCTTGTGAGCACAGATACTGTTATCAATGTTGAACAGGCAGACCTTGCTATAAAGGCGGGTGCCAAATACATAGTTTCTCCGGGCTTTGTGCCTGAAGTGGTTAAATTCTGTATCGACAGCGGTGTTCCTGTCATTCCCGGCTGTACAAATGCCAGTGAGGTTAGCGAGGCTTCTAACTTTGGTCTTGAAGTTGTAAAATTCTTCCCTGCTGAGGCTATGGGAGGTCTTAAGGTTCTTAAAGCCCTTTCAGGTCCCTTCTCTGCTATGAAGTTTATCCCCACAGGCGGCATCGGTCCCGATAATCTGGGCGACTACCTTGCATTTAATAAAATTATTGCCTGCGGCGGCAGCTGGATGGTACCCGCAAAGCTGGTTGACAACTGCGATTGGGATGGCATTACTGCCCTCGCTCGCGAAGCGGTTACCGCAATGTTAGACGTTTCTGTTAAGCATATTGGTATCAACTCGGAAAATGAAGGCGAGGCTTTAGCTACCGCTAAAACCTTTGAGGTGCTTATGAATGCCTCTGTTAAAACAGGCAACTCTTCACACTTTGTTACACCTCAGCTTGAAATTATGAAAACAATCGGTCGCGGCAAGATGGGCCACATAGCTTTAGGCGTTACAGATGTTAGCCGTGCTATCAGATACTATGAATCTCAAGGTATGGAATTCGACTACGACACTCTGCAAAAAGATGATAACGGAAATCCCAAATTCATCTACTTCAAGAATGAAATTGGCGGTTTCGGTGTTCATTTGGTTACAAAATAATTTGAATTTAAGGAGAAATAAAAATGGCAAAGGTTATTACATTTGGCGAATTGATGCTTCGCTTAGCACCTGAGGGCTACAACAGATTTGTTCAATCCGAAAAATTTACTGCCACCTTTGGCGGCGGTGAGGCAAACGTTGCTGTTTCCCTTGCGAACTACGGCATTGACGCCGCATTCGTTACAAAATTCCCCGAAAATGAAATTGCACAGATGGCTATTAACTCACTCCGCAAATACGGTGTTGACACATCTATGATTGCAAAGGGTGGTTCAAGAGTTGGTATCTACTACTGCGAAAAGGGTGCTTCACAGCGTCCTTCAAAGGTTATTTACGACCGCGCAGGCTCCTCTATTGCAACGGCAACCACCAAAGACTTTGATTGGAACAAAATCTTCGAGGGCGTAGAATGGTTCCACTTCACAGGCATCACCCCCGCTTTGGGTGATAATGTTGCTGAAATCTGCTTAGAGGCTGTAAAGGCCGCTAAAGAGCGGGGAATTACCGTAAGCTGCGACCTTAACTACAGAAAGAAGCTCTGGACCCGCGAAAAAGCAGGCGAAACTATGGCAAAACTTTGCGAATATGTTGATGTTTGTATCGCCAACGAAGAGGATGCATCGGATGTATTTGGCATAAAGGCAAGCGACACAGACCTGTATGCAGGTAAGGTTAATCACGAGGGCTACAAAGAGGTTGCAAAGAAACTTGCAGACCGCTTTGGCTTTAAGAAGGTTGCCATTACCCTTAGAAGCTCTATTTCTGCTAACGACAATGATTGGGCTGCTATGCTTTACGATGGCAGTGAATACTATTTCAGCAAGTCCTACCATATGCATATTGTTGACCGTGTTGGCGGCGGTGACAGCTTCGGCGGCGGTCTTATCTACTCTCAGCTCAACGGCTATTCAGCTCAGGAAAGTATTGAATTTGCAGTTGCTGCTTCCTGCCTCAAGCACAGCATCGAGGGCGACTACAACCTCGTTTCTGTTGCAGAGGTTAAAACCCTTGCAGGCGGCGACGGTTCAGGCCGTGTACAGAGATAATAGCAAATAAATGCTCTTTATAAAGCACAAAACGGTTGCTGTCGTTAACAGCAACCGTTTTTATTTATCTATAACACAAAAATAAAACAACTATATGCACAACTGCAAGCAGCGGGAAGCTCAACATAAACTTTGGTTTTTTAGTTTTATGGCGGATGAGCTTCATCACGGCAAGCATTAAAAGGGATCCGCCAAAAACACCAAAGAACACAAGCGTTGCTTCGCTGATTCTGTAAAGATTATGTATTGCATTGTATTTATCTATAATTACCATCAGTGCTCCTATTATTGAAAACGCCACGATTACACAAAGCACTATTCTGAACAGTTCAGGAATAATCAATCACCCTTTTCTCTTGTTTTTCTTAAATCATCTGTAGTTAAGCTTAAGGTTCGGTCCAGCAAATATTTATCGCCCTTTTCTTCGTTTATATAATAAAGATTTTTACAGTTCGGGCAAATACAACTGTAACGTCGGTGAAAGGGAAATACCGATATACCTTTAAGGGACAAGGACATATTGGTATAAAACAGTTTGAATTCGCGGGGTGCTTTACATTCGGGGCAAACCAAAAAATAACTACCCAGCTCATTCACATTAGGTTTTAAAACTGACATATTCCCCTACCGTCCTTTAAATATTTCCATTATTATCTTATCATATTTCGTAAAATATTCAAGATAAATTATTGACCTTTCATAATTATAGGTTTAAAATAATATTATATTACTATTGCACATCTCAGGAGTACTTTAATGAATTTTATAAAATCTATTATTTCTTATATAATTGTGCTTTCTGTTGCTTTATCATTGTTTGGCTGTAATGCTAAGTCAAATTCAGTCCTGTTATCATCCTCCGCTTTGAATCAGGTTTTCTCGGAAGAACTAAAAAAAGATGAAGGAAAAGAGGACAAGGCAGAAAGCGATATTCAAAATAACAGTGGCAAAATAGAGTTTTCTGCACCTCAAAATGAAGAGTTAACGCTTTACGACAGCTATGTTTACTTTAATGGAATATGTAATAAAAAATTCCCCCTTATGATGAACGGCAAAGCGCAGGAAATATCTGAAGAGGGTTATTTTTCAATAAAATACGATTTAAATTTAGGCAGCAACGAAATAACCTTTACAAATGGTGAGTTTACAAAAACCTTTAAAATAAATTACATACTACCTCTTATAAAAAGCTATACCCCCTCCGACGATGTGCTGAATCTCGACGGTGGAACCTCTCTTTCGATAACGGTTGTAGCAAAATCAGGCTCCACCGCTAAGGTGAAATATAACGGTGAAAGCACCAGCCTTACCCCCAAAAGCGATACCGATAGCCAGTATGTAACCTACAAGGGTGTTATTACCACCGCAAAAAGCGGTAGCAGTTCTGTGAAAATCACCGTTAAAAACGGAGATAATTCCCAAACTGTAACTGCAAGCCAAATTGTAATAAAAGCCAAAAGCGCCCACACCTCATCCCCTTCTCCAATAAAATCACTGCAAAACAAGGGATATGTAAATGTAGGCAAAAAATACATAGCCGAGGTTAAAGCTACTACTGCCGAAGGTTTTTTAGGCGGTACTGTTGACGATTATTCAAGACCCACTGTTAATTATCTACCCAAAGGCACAGTGGATTACTGTAGTCCCTCTAAAATTTACGATTCCGAGTCAGGCAAAAGCTATTATCTTCTACGCAATAACACAAGGGTATATTCAAAGAAAAGCAACGTTAAGGTATGTAAGGGCAATCTTCCAAGCCGAAACAATCTGAAATACTCAGGCGGCGGTGTATCAGGTAATCATTTTTTGATGAAATTCAAGGTAGATTGGAAGGCACCCTTCCGCTTTGTTTTGGGCCCACAAGGCTATAACAGTGAAAAATCCCAAGATTATAGCATTTCCGCTACCGCATTCACTTATGTTGACATTACCTTTTGCTATGCCAATTCTTTAGAGGACTTTGCGTTAAGCAGTAACCCTATTTTTAAAGGTTATAAAATTTTCAAAAACACTAATGATTACACCTTGAGACTGTACCTAAAAAACAAGGGTAAGTTTTGGGGGTGGAGCGCTAGTTATAATTCAAACGGTGAGCTGGTGTTCTCATTCCTTAACCCCGCAAAAATAACCCCCGCCGATAACGAATACGGTTATTCTCTGAAAGGAATTAAAATTACCATCGACGCGGGTCACGGCGGTGAGGAAAGCGGCACATACAACGCTGTAAATTCCAACTACTACGAAAAATATTACACCTTATTATACGCGAAAGAACTTGCAAATCAGTTACTAAAATTAGGTGCCACAGTTTATATGACACGCCTTGAGGATAAAACTATGTCCCTAGCCAAGCGGTATAATTATATTACAGCCACCGGTGCAGATTTGGCAATATCCATACATTTTAACGGCTCGGCTAACGGTAGCACAAACGGATACTTTATGGGCTATTTTAACCCTTACACCTACACTGCTGCAAAATGCATTTCCAACTCAATTGCCTCAACAGGGCTTATCGGCCGCGAAAGGGATGGTATCGACTGGCACTACTTTAATCTTAGCCGAGTTTCTGCCTGCCCTGTTGTGCTTGCCGAAAATGGTTATTTAACAGGAATAAGTGACTATAAAAAAATCAAAACCGTAGAATTTCGAAAGGCTTACATTAAAGGAATGGTTGAGGGCATTATTGACTATTTTGCCAGAGTCGGCAACTATTCTATATACGATAAAACTCCTGACGGATCTGTTAGTTCCACTTTGGAAAAAGAAGAATCTGATAAATCCAATTCATCATATACAATATCTGAACCAAACTCGAAAAATGAGGATAGTAAAACTAATAATTCCTCAACTAACAACACATCTAAATTCTCCCAAAGCACTACTTCAAGTGTTCAATCCCACGTGCTTACAAGGCCTATTACTCCTACCGCTCCTTCTAGACCAAGACCGTCAAGCTCTCAGGTATCTTCTATTACAAACAGCGATTCATATGCCTCTTTACCGCAAACCAGTTCCTCAGAAGTTGCTGGAAGCTCTTTAGAAAGCATTGAATCCGCCGATAGTATACTTTCCTCTTCCAATAATACCTCGCAAAATGAAAGCAATACTTCTGCTTTTCCGTCTGATATCCAATAAATAAGAGCCCTGCAAAATATGATTTTGCAGGGCTCTGTTCTTTTAATATTCTTTTGTTTTGTTAACTGCATTTTCCCAGCCGTCAAGCAGTGATTTCCTTGTGTTATTGTTCATTTTTGGTGTAAACTCGCGAGTTCCATTCTTTAAACCTTTAAGCTCGGCTTTGGATTTATAAAATCCGCAGGAAAGTCCCGCAAGGAAAGCAGCACCTTTAGCGGTTGCTTCGTGAGAATTCGGACGAATAACATTTATGTTTGAAATATCTGCCTGAAACTGCATAAGCAACTTGTTTGCGCTGGCACCGCCGTCTGCCCATAGGGCTGAAAAGGAAATGCCCGCATCATTTTCCATAGCCCGCAGTATATCGTTTGTCTGATATGCTATGGCTTCAAGGGCGGCGCGGATTATATGATTTCTGCCGCTTCCTCTCGTTAGCCCTGTTATGGTCCCTCGCGCGTACATATCCCAATAAGGGGCGCCCAAGCCCGAAAAAGCAGGAACTATATACACACCAGCTGAATCCTTTACCTTTTTTGCAAAATACTCGCTATCTGCGGCATCGCGGATAAGCCCAAGCTCATCTCTGAGCCACTGTATTACTGCGCCCCCAACAAAAACACTGCCCTCAAGGGCATATTGAGGCGGCTCGTTCTCTAAACTTGCCGCCATAGTGGTAACAAGTCCGTTTTTGCTTTTTGATGGCTTATCGCCTGTGTTCATAAGCATAAAACAGCCCGTACCATAGGTGTTTTTTGCATCACCTTTATCAAAACAACACTGACCAAAAAGCGCCGCCTGTTGGTCGCCTGCTATTCCGCATATGGGTATTTCTGCACCCAGAAGATTTACAATAGCATACATTTCGGAAGAGGAACGCACCTGAGGTAGCATATTTTGGGGAATATCTAATATTCCCAGTAGTTTTTTATCCCAACAAAGCTTATGTATATCGAATAGCATTGTGCGAGAGGCATTTGTATAGTCGGTAATGTGTACCCTACCCTCTGTGAGCTTCCATAAAAGCCAGGTATCAACGGTGCCGAATAAAAGCTCCCCTCTTTCCGCTTTCTCGCGGGCACCCTCTGTATTATCCAGAATCCACTTAATTTTTGTGGCTGAAAAATATGCATCAATAAGCAAACCCGTTGTATCTTTTATGTATTCTTCTAACCCCTGCTGCTTTAACTCTTCACAGATTACTGAAGTCCGTCGACATTGCCACACAATGGCATTACATATAGGCTTGCCCGTGTTCTTATCCCACACTATGGTGGTCTCGCGCTGATTTGTGATACCTATTGCGGCAATTTCCTTTGGGTCTATACCACCGCTGAGAATTGCCTCAGTAAGGGTTGAATATTGGCAGGCATAAATTTCCATAGCATCCTGTTCTACATATCCTGCTTCGGGGTAAATCTGAGTGAATTCCCGCTGCGCCATTGAAACAGTGTTGCCCTCACGGTCAAATATAACCGTACGCGCGCTGGTTGTACCCTCATCTAATGCCACTATATATTTTTTCATTCTGTTTCACCCGTATTTTCTAACTAACTTTTCTTTAGTTTAACATAAACAAATATATGATGCAACAAACAAAAACGCCGAAGCAAAACTGCTTCAGCATTTTTTGACTTTGCGTTTAAAAATGTATTTTCTATTTTTTATTCTCAAATTTTCTAAGAATTTCCAGAAGTTTTGATGCGTGCACACCTTCCTCCTCGGCAAAGGCGGCGAAAAGATCGATAATTTCTTTATTATCGGTTTCGTCAACATACATTTCATATGCATTTACCAGCGCCATTGATGCCTGCCACATAAGAAATACCCTATCCCTGATGCTTATGTCTATTCCGTGCTTTTTATCCATAAACCTACCTCCCAAATATTTAATAATAATATTAACAGATGGTAGTGACTATATTCATTATAACAATATATTTATTTTCACCTGCTATAAATTTAAAAGCACCTGCATATGCAAGTGCTTTACTGGTGGAGATGGCGGGAGTTTGTCCCGACGCTCCCGCACCTATCGCCTCGCTTGCGCTCGTTGCCCCGTCGGCGAAAACAACCGTTCAGGTTGTTTTCTTCCGCAAATCATAGATTTGCTCCCTCCTTGTTCGACTCCCGCCTACCTAAAGCAAAACACCCTACCCTTACGGGTGGGTGTTTTCCATTTGGTGGAGATGGCGGGAGTCGAACCCGCGTCCAAAAAAGTATCCGAAAGGCTTCTCCGAGTACAGATAATCTTTTAAGATTCCCCTCACTGTGTGCCGATTATCAGGCAGACAGCTACGGTAGCCCAAAATTCCTGACAGATGCCTGAGCACTCATCTGTTCACGTTCACCGCTAATTGACGCCCTTGCCCCGTCGCGGTAATCGGGGGTCGGACGGCTGCTAAAAATTAAGCAGCAAGAGCAACTTTATTGTTGTCGTTTATTTTTTAAAATTGCGGATTTTAAAGCGGTTCCGCACCGCTACTCGCTTCCCTTTGTTCAACTCTCCTGTCGAAACCTTTACATCCCCATATTTTAAAGTAAGAAGTAATAGTGAATAGTGAAGAAGTGTTAAGACAAAAGCTTTAGTACAATATTAAATTTATCGGTTCTGCTCTTTTAAGGTGCGCTGAATAACCCGCTGAGCGTCTTTTTTTGCAATGTCTGCCCGCTTATCGTACAGTTTTTTACCCTTACATACTCCAAGCTGAACCTTAACACGTGAGCCTTTGTAATAAAGCGACAGCGGAATTAAGGTTAAGCCCTGCTGCTTTATTAAACCGAACAGTCTTAAAATCTCTCGCTTGTGAAGCAGAAGTCTGCGCTCACGACGGGGGTCGCGGTTGAAAATGTTACCGAATTCATATGGGCTTATGTGCATACCCTTTAATATCATTTCGCCTTCTTCAATTGCGCACCAGGAATCTTTAAGATTTACACCGCCTGCTCGGATTGATTTTACCTCAGTGCCGCAAAGCTCGATACCGGCTTCTATAGACTCTACCACAAAATAATCGTGAAAAGCCTTGCGATTCGAAGCTATTTGCTTTGTATTATCTTTCACCGATATCACCTCACTCCTTGTGAATTTTACCACACTTGACAGTGTTTTTCAACACCAAATTGTGAGGTAAATTCAGAACAATAACGCAGAATTTCTCAAAAAATACAAAATGTTACTGTTTTTCGAGTTTTTTAAAAAAATTTTTCAATCATTTAGGCTTTGTTGAAATTTCAACATACATATTATCCCAACATGGGTAAAATATAATCAAAGGTAAATAATTACACCATTCTTGAAGTTTAAACAAGAATGTGATACAATGTTTAAAATGATGTTGATGAGGTGCACTTATGACGATTACAAATGATATAAAATACATTGGTGTAAATGACCACAGAATTGATTTATTCGAGGGTCAATATGTTGTTCCTAACGGAATGTCATACAACTCTTACGCAATAATTGATGAAAAAATCGCAATTATGGACACAGTTGATGCCGCTTTTACCCACGAATGGCTTGACAATATTCAGAACACATTAGATGGCAGAAGTCCTGACTACCTTATTATTCAGCATATGGAGCCTGACCATTCAGCCAACATTGTAAATTTCACCAAAGCATATCCTAATGCTAAAATTGTTTCTTCTACAAAGGCATTTCAAATGATGAAACAGTTTTTCGGCACCGCCTTTGAGGATAAACAAATAGTGGTTGGCGAAGGCGACACCCTTAGTCTTGGCAAACACAACCTTTCCTTTGTTGCGGCACCTATGGTGCATTGGCCTGAGGTCATAGTTACCTACGACAGCACCGATAAGGTTTTGTTCTCGGCAGACGGATTCGGGAAATTCGGCGCACTCGACATAGAAGAGGATTGGGCTTGCGAAGCCAGAAGATACTATATAGGTATAGTTGGTAAATACGGTGCACAGGTGCAGAGTCTTTTAAAAAAGGCATCGGGGCTAGAATTCAAGACAATATGCCCCCTACACGGTCCTGTGCTTTCCGAAAATCTTGGCTATTATCTCAACCTTTACAACACCTGGTCCAGCTATCAGCCTGAGGAAGAAGGCATAGTTATTGCATACACCTCGGTTTACGGAAATACCAAAAAAGCTGTTATGGCTTTGGCTGAAAAGTTAAAGGAGAAGGGATGCCCCAAGGTGGTTGTAAACGACCTTGCCCGTTGCGATATGGCTGAAGCTGTGGAGGACGCTTTCAGATACAGTAAAATCGTTCTTGCCACCACCACCTATAATGCTGAAATTTTCCCCTTTATGCACGAGTTTATAAACAACTTAACTGAGCGCAACTTCTCAAATCGCACTGTTGCTCTTATTGAAAACGGCAGTTGGGCGCCTCTTGCCGCTAAGGTTATGAAGGAGATGCTTACAAAATGTAAGAATCTTACCTTTGCCGATACCTCTGTAAAAATTTTATCAGCATTAAATGATGAAAGCTCGGCACAGTTGGAAACTCTTGCCGAAGAGCTTTGCAAGGATTATTTAGCCTTGCAGGATTCTACCGCTAACAAAAATGATTTAACCGCACTTTTTAACATCGGCTACGGTCTTTATGTAATAACCTCTAACGATGGTAAAAAGGACAACGGACTTATCGTTAACACCGTTACACAGGTAACTAACACACCCAACAGAATTGCTGTTACCATAAATAAAGAGAACTATTCTCATCATATAATTAAGCAAACCGGCATAATGAATATCAACTGCTTAACCACCGATGCACCCTTTGCGGTATTTGAAAAGTTCGGCTTTACCAGTGGAAGAAACACCGATAAATTTGCAGACTGTGAGCCACTGCGTTCAGATAACGGACTGGTGTTTTTACCGCGCCATATCAATTCCTTTATGTCGCTGAAGGTAGTGCAGTATGTGGATTTAGATACTCACGGAATGTTTATTTGCGACGTTACCGAAGCAAGGGTAATTTCTGATAAGGAAACTATGACCTACACATATTATCAGAACAATGTTAAACCCAAGCCTCAAACAGAAGGTAAAAAAGGTTTTGTTTGCAAAATATGCGGATATATTTACGAGGGTGATTCACTGCCTGAAGATTTCATTTGTCCCCTTTGCAAGCACGGTACAGCGGATTTTGAGGAAATTAAATAGTAAAATTTATAACGAATATAATTTAGTTTGGATGCAAAGCCGATTTTTAAAAAATTATGTTAATAATATTTATGTAAATATCATTTGGAGGTGACTTGAGTGATGAAAAAATACGTATGTGATGTTTGCGGCTGGGTTTACGACGAAGCTATTGGTGACCCCGATAATGGAATTGCAGCAGGCACAAAATGGGAGGACCTTCCCGACGATTTTGTTTGCCCTCTTTGCGGAGTTGGCAAGGAAAGCTTCAGCGAGGAATAATCTCATAAAAAATTAACAAAAAAGCCTTGAAAACACTATGCTTTCAAGGCTTTTTTGTCGCTACTTTGAGCTCTGCTTGTTCCCATAGCTCTTTTTTGAAAAGATTAAGGAATCACACACAAAGTATGATTCCTTATTTGGCGGAGACGGCGAGATTCGAACTCGCGGGGGATTGCTCCCTAACTGATTTCGAGTCA
>JAZNRT010000026.1:0-13763 GCA_045590875.1 Acutalibacteraceae bacterium | reverse complement strand
AGTTAACCCCTTTAGGGGTGCCAAAGAGGCAAAGACTCTAAGGCTTGAACAAAGAGAAAGCCCGCGCCTTGAGACGCGGGTCGGCATTATGGGCTTATAGCCCTTGTGCAAACCACCCGTTTGACGGGTGGTTATGATTTTGCAGCAGAAAAGACGAACATAATTATTTCACTTTTAAGTCGTTAGTTCGAGTCTAAGAAGTTTACTAAAATAAACTCAAAATGGAACCGTCTAAAATCTGATTTTCTTAACTTTATAATATTTTAGCACCATACCATCAACGAAAAAATTACATTTAGAAAAAATAAACAGTTATCCTTTAAAAAATGAATTTCGAAAATGTTTATTCAGAAATCCGCAAATCACTTGTTTTGCAGTAGTAAAGCTTAGTGCCGTCATAATATCTGTCTTTAGAATCGTATCCACAATATCTCACTTTTACCCAGCTGCCTTTTAGGTTTATGCCTTTTATATAAAAGCTATATTCGTGTGATTGGTCATAAGTTATATATCCAACTTGACTTGAAGCTTCTTCGCTTAAACCGTTGCACAAGTAAACACCTTTTTTACCGTCAAGAACTGCTGTCGATTTGATATTATCGGAATCGTAGTTAACAAACGTTGCTTCATCCTTATCGTCAGTAACATATTTGCACATAATATAAGCAAAGCCTTGAGAGAGATAAGGATAGTCAACCTTATACCAAGTTCCGTTAGTTGCTATGACATTTAAAGATTTTCCCACCGAAACATTTTCACAATAATTTCTGTTATCATCAGTAGTTGTATGTAAACTAACTTTTCTAATACAATACACTGTTTTGTTTTCCTGTTGCCAGCTAGAAATAGCCGTTCCGTATGTAAAGGTTGAACTGCCTTTTTCACCGCAACTACATGAATAATAATATATAGCCGGACTACTTGTGGTTGCTTTCGATTTTTGATATTCAATATTAGTGTTCTTTTGGTCAAAAATATGCGAGTGCGCTGTATCATTTGATTGTGTTGAAGACGATGTTGTACTTGTGCTACTCGACGTTTCCATCTTATGGGATGTTTCCGTCTTGCTTGACGTTTCTGCCTTATTGGATGTTTCCGTCTTCCTTGACGTTTCCATCTTACCGGATGTTTCCGTCTTGCCGGATATTTCCGTCTTGCTTGACGTTTCTGCCTTATTGGATGTTTCCGTCTTGCTTGACGTTTCCGTCTTTCTTGACGTTTCCATCTCACCGGATGTTTCCGTCTTGCCGGATATTTCCGTCTTTCTTGACGTTTCTGCCTTATTGGATGTTTCCGTCTTGCTTGACGTTTCCGTCTTGCCGGACGTTTCCGTCTTGCCGGACGTTTCCGTCTTGCCGGATGTTTCCGCCTTGCTTGACGTTTCCATCATACTGGATGTTTCCATATTGTTTATTGACTCTTCCTCAATACCGCAAGAAGAAAAACTAAACGCAAGAAATACAACCAACAATAAACATACTACTTTTTTCATAAAATCACCGCCTATGTGTAGTATAGCATAAATATAAAAACAAATCAATCGCAGAGAGTTTTTTTAATTCGTAGCGAAGCCGCACCGAACTTATTACCTCTTACTTATTACTTATTACTTACCAAAGCCCCAAGGACTTTTGAGGTAAGAGTGAAGAGGTAATAGGTAAGAAGTAAGCCCCAAGAACTTATCGTCCTTGGGGCTTTGGAGGCACCACCCGGATTTGAACCGGGGCATAAAGGTTTTGCAGACCTCTGCCTTACCACTTGGCTATGGTGCCTTATTTTGTTAAAAATAGGACGCTTAAAGTGTTTAGTTTTAAGCGTCCTTTGGAGCGGATTACGAGGCTCGAACTCGCTACCTCCACCTTGGCAAGGTGGCGCTCTACCAGATGAGCTAAATCCGCACACATGGTGCCTCCGGTCGGAATCGAACCAACGACACGGGGATTTTCAGTCCCCTGCTCTACCAACTGAGCTACAGAGGCAAATGGCGACCTGGATGGGACTCGAACCCACGACCTCTAGCGTGACAGGCTAGCGTTCTAACCAGCTGAACTACCAGGCCAGATGGTGGGAACAATAGGGCTCGAACCTATGACCCTCTGCTTGTAAGGCAGATGCTCTCCCAGCTGAGCTATGCTCCCACATCTTTCGTCGCCGTTCTGACGACGAGATTTATAATACCACAAGTAACACTCTTTGTCAACACTTTTTTAAAATTTTTTCAGAAAAATTATTTAATTTTTTGCAAGTGTTTTTACTTCTGCGGGAGTGAACTTATATTTCTTATTACAAAAGTGACAAGAAAGCTCAATTTCGGGCATTTCTTCAGCCATTTGGTTCAACTCATCGGCACCCAAGGTAATTAAAGCCTTTGCAACTCTTTCCCTCGAACAATCACATTTATATGCAATATCCTGAGTATATAGAACCTCAACCTCAAAGCCTTTAAGGGCGGATTCAACAATATCCTTGATTGTCATATTCTGAGCCAACATAGTGGTAACAGGCTTTAAAGTTTGCAGATTTTCTTCTATTTTGTCGATAGTTTTATCGTCGGCGCCGGGAAGCAGCTGAATTATAAATCCGCCGGCGCAGGCAACACTGCGGTCGCCGTTCACAAGTACACCCAGAGCGCAAACTGTGGGTATTTGCTCGCTTGTGGCATAATATGAGGTTATATCCTCAGCAATTTCACCCGAAACTAACGGAACAATACCGCTGTAAGGCTCCTTTAAGCCAACATCTTTTAACACATATAGGTGACCGTTTTTACCTACAGCTCCGCCAACATTCAGCTTACCGTTGGGTTTTGGGGAAATTGTAACATGGGGGTTTTCGGCATAGCCTTTAACATTGCCGTCGTAATCGGAAACAGCAACAAGTGAGCCTGTGGGTCCGTCGGCTTTAACCCTTAAAGTAAGGCTGTTTTCCTCCGCCTTCATCATATTTCCCATCATAGAGGCGGCGGTAATCAGTCTGCCCAATGCGGCGGTTACCACAGCAGTTGTATCATGTATTTCTTTTGCTTTTTCTACCATATCGGTGGTATCAACGGCGGATATCATTACCGCGCCGTCGGAGGTGATACAGCGTATTAGTTTGCCCATTTTATTTCACCTTTCTTGTAATATAAAAAACTCGCTCTGAGGTGTCGCTTTGCGGGTTTTCACTTAAATCGTCGTATATAGCTAAAACCTCAAGGCCTGCCATATCCAGAGCCTTTCTTAGTTTGTTTTCAGAATATGCCTGCTCAGAAAATTCGTCGCTTTCGCGGCGGTAAAGTCCGCTGTCCTCTTTAACGAAGAAATCCAGATAAATATCTGTTTTTAAGTTTTCATCGGTAAAATTCTGCCAACAGCACATCACATTTTCACTTTCATTCAAAAATGCATTGTTTGCCAAAATTTCTCGGTGTTTAAACTCTGTATTAACATCGAATATAAACAAACGCTCAGGCTCTAGAAAGAGGGAAACACGGGAAATGGCACGGCAGAGAGTATCGTAATCGGTAATATGGTTTAGGCTGTCCATAAGGCAAACAGCGCCGTCAACCGTGCCGTATAAATCAAGCTCCTCTGCGTTCTGCTGTAAAAACAAAGTGTTGGCAAGTTTTCCCCTTGCAATATTCAGCATATCAAAGCTTTGGTCAACACCAATAACCTCAATACCCCGCTTAGAAAACTCATAGGTAAATTCCCCCGACCCACAAGCCAAGTCGAGAAGCAGAGAGGGGCATTTGTCAAACTGTTGAAAAAGCCTTAAAACATACTCAGTGCGTTTTTCGTATTCCGCGTCTGCCATTAACTCGTCGTAAAATTCAGAAAATGCATTGTAACTCATAAAATCTACACCGCCCAATGTGCTTCAATAGAGGCTTTAAGGGTGTCTAGCCCTTCACCGTTTTGCGAGGAAAAAGGAAAGAATTTAACCTCAGGCGGCAAATCTGCAAACTGCTCCTTAAAATCCTTTAACCGCTCAGCATATTCGGTTTTATTAAGCTTATCACTTTTTGTAAGCACAATTATAAAATTGTACCCAGTGCTAAGCAGATAGTTGATCATAGAAATATCATCGGCTGTGGCTTTGTGACGCATATCAACAAGCTGAACCACAAGCTTTATGTTTCTGCCTGAGGCAAAGTAATTTTCCATAAGCTCTGCCCAGCGTTGCTTTTCAGAGAAGGAAACCTTGGCATAGCCGTAGCCTGGAAGGTCACAAAGGCGAACGTCATTCTGACGAAAGAAATTTATTGTAACGGTTTTACCTGGCTTGGTGCTGACCCTCGCCAATGCCTTTCTACCCACAAGCTTATTGATTAGTGAAGATTTGCCCACGTTGGAGCGCCCCGAAAAGCATATTTCGGGAAGGTCAGAAGGGGGTAGCTGCCCCGATAATCCGTATGAGCTTTCAAATGTAAAATTATTAAAATTCACCTTTGTGCTCTCCTTTTGAAATAATTATTGCCGCGCCGAGGTTGTTTTGGAAATTGTGGCGGTTATCGGCAGGGAAGTGTCGGGAATTGGCTTTTCAATACTTCCCGACAGCGCGCGTGTTATAACATCCCAAGCGTTATCCACAGGAACAAATTCAATTTTCTCCATAACCTTTTCGTCGATTTCCAAAAGGTCAGGCTCATTTGCCGAGGGAATAAACACGGTTTTAACCCCAGCCGCAAAGGCTGCCATAGATTTTTCGCGAAGTCCGCCTATGGGCAGAACTCTGCCGCGCAGAGTGGTTTCACCCGTCATAGCAACATCGCGTTTTATGGGAATCCCTGTGAGTGCTGAAACGAGCGCCACTGTCATTGTGATACCTGCCGACGGACCGTCTTTCGGTATTGCTGCCTCGGTTGCATTTATGTGAAAATCCTTTAGCTTATAAAACTCTTTGTCTATATTAAGCAGCGGCGCGATACTTCTTACATAGCTTAGTGCGGTTTTGGCGGATTCCTGCATAACATCACCCAAAGAACCTGTGAGTTCTAATTTGCCGCTACCGTCTAAAACCGATGCCTCAAGCTGCATCAATGTACCGCCAACCTGAGTCCAGGCAAGGCCGTTAACAACGCCTACCTCGTTGAAGGGTAGTAATTGTTCGTCTTTAAATTTGGGCTTGCCTAAAAATTCGCTTAAATTCTGGGCAGTTACTATAATCTGCTCGTTTTCGCCCGCCGCCTTTTTAACGGCAGCTTTTCGGCAGACCTTACCTATCATTTGCTCAAGCTTTCGCACACCTGCTTCGCGGGTGTACCAATCTATAATTCCCAATATAGCATTTGGCTTGAATTTGCAGTTGCTTTCTTCAATGCCGTTTTTATTCATCTGCTTCGCAATCAGGTATTTTTTTGCTATATTAAATTTATCCTGCCTTGTGTAACTGCTCAACTCTATAATTTCCATTCTGTCGCGAAGAGGTGCCGGAATGGTGTCGAGAGTGTTGGCGGTTGTAATAAACAACACACGGCTTAAATCAAAGGGCATATCAACAAAATGGTCTTTAAAGCCAACATTCTGCTCAGGGTCTAAAACCTCTAGCAGGGCAGAAGAGGGATCACCCTTGTAATCCGCACCCAGCTTGTCAATTTCATCAAGCAGTATAACGGGGTTGGCTGTACCCGCTTGCTTTACAGCATCTATAATTCTGCCGGGCATAGACCCAAGATAGGTTTTACGGTGACCACGTATTTCGGCTTCATCTCGCACACCACCCAAAGAAATTCGGACAAAACGGCGCCCCATACAGTTGGCAACAGAACGAGCAACAGAGGTTTTACCTACACCGGGAGGGCCAACAAGGCACAGTATACTACCTCCCATAGAGCCTGTGAGATTGTGAACGGCTAGGGCTTCTATAATTCTTTCCTTCACCTTTTCTAAGCCATAGTGCTCTTTTTTGAGTATGGCGGTAGCTTTCTTTATAGAGCTGTTGTCGGTGGTGTAAACACCAAATGGCAGAGAAATACAGGTTTCTAAATAATTTCTAACAACCGTTGCCTCCTGCGAGCCAAAGGGCATTTTGCGAAGCTTATCAGCTTCAGAAAGCAGCTTGTCTTTAACTTCATTAGGTGCATTTAAGGAACGTATTTTTTCGCTTAATTCATATGCTTCGTCGTTCGGGTCAGAGTCGCCGTAAAGCTCTTCGTTCAGGGCTTTAATCTGCTCGCGCATATAGTATTCTCGCTGATTTTCATCCATCTGCATCTTAACCTTTTCGGCAATTTGCGCATCAATGGTAAGCAGCTCGGTTTCTTTGCCTAAAATTTCAGCCACAAGCTCAATTCGTTTTATAGGTGTAGCCTCTTCAAGAATCTGTTGCTTGTCTTCTGCTGTAAAGGGTAAGTTTGAAGCAATAAAATCAGATATAAAGCCAAGGCTGTTGGTGGCGCGCACTGTCATAACAACATTATTAGGAAGCCTTTGTGCCACTGCGGCATAATCTTCAAAAAGAGCTTTAAGATGCCGAATTGCTGCCTCACGATATAGTGCGTTGGAACGGGTCTTTAGGGGGATAACTTCTGTGAATTCGCCTGTAAGGAAACGGGGATTTTCAATAACATTGTGTATGTATACACGCTTTATACCCTCAACCAATACGCGCACTTCAGTATCATTAACCTTAAGCAACTGGCGAATTTTTGCGGTACAGCCAACGCTGTACATATCTTCTTTTGTGGGCTCTTCTACACGAATATCCTTTTGTGTAACAAGAAGGACCTCTTTTTTATTATCCATTGCGTGGTTAAGCGCCGCAATTGAACGCTCACGTCCCGCGTCAAAATGTAAAAGCATACCCGGAAACATAACCAAGCCGCGAAGTGATATAAGCGGCAGTGTTTCGGGAGAAATTTGCGGATTGTCTTGCATAATGTGCCTCCTGCTATATTTGTATATAACATATAAATATTAAGTTTTATAATTATACTACATCTTTAAAGAAACTTCAAGGGCTATACTGCGGTTTGTAAATGTTATTTTTTTGGGTTATTTTGTAAAAAAATTATTGTGTTTTATCCTATTTGATGTTAGAATTAAGTATACAAAAAAGCGAGGAGAGTTTTTATGAAAACTACTAAAAGAAGTAACTTTACCGGTCGCATAGGCTTTGTTCTTGCGGCGGCAGGCTCGGCTGTGGGTCTGGGTAATATATGGCGATTCCCATACCTTGCCGCAAAATACGGTGGCGGTATATTCTTACTTGTATATTTGATTCTTGCAGTAACCTTTGGCTTTGCTTTAATGGTAACCGAAATAGCAATAGGCAGAAAAACAGGGCTCAGCGCCATAGGCGCCTTTAAAAAGTTGGATAAGCGGTTTAGATTTGTAGGTTATCTTGCGGCATTAGTTCCAGCAATAATTTTACCTTACTATTGTGTAATTGGCGGTTGGGTAGCCAAATATCTTTTCGCTTTTACAACAGGCAGCGGTGTAGCAACAGCGAATCAAGATTTTTTTGGAAACTTTATTTCTTCCCCAATAGAGCCTATAATTTGGTTGTTTATCTTCTTGGGTATTACCGCAATTATAGTGCTCTTAGGTGTAGAAAAGGGCATTGAAAAGGTAAGCAAAATAATGATGCCGGTTTTGGTTGGACTTTCTATTATTATTGCGGTTTACTCTCTAACTCTTCCCGGTGCAATAGACGGTCTGCTTTATTACATAGTTCCTAATTTCAGTCGTTTTTCCGCAACAACAGTGCTTGCGGCTATGGGTCAGCTTTTCTATTCGATGTCTCTTGCTATGGGTATTATGATTACCTATGGCTCATATATGAAAAAGGATGTAAATATCGAAACCTCCGTACATCAAATTGAAGTTTTCGATACAGGAATTGCTTTTATTGCAGGTCTTATGATAATTCCTGCTGTGTTCTCCTTCTCAGGCGGAAACGAAGCCGCTTTGGGCAAAGGCCCCAGCCTTATGTTTATAACCCTGCCTCAGGTTTTCCAAAGTATGTCGGGTGGAACCATAATCGGTGCAATATTCTTCCTTCTGGTGCTTTTTGCAGCTCTTACCTCCTCAATTTCTCTTATGGAAACAGTGGTTTCGGTGATTTGTGATAAGTTTGGTTTGGGCCGAAAGCTTTCTTGCCTTATAGTTTTTATTTTCTGTGTGGTTATGGGTCTTGTATCCACCTTCGGCTACGGTATCTGGAGTGAGGTAAAGATTATTGGTTTGCAGTTCCTGGATTTCTTTGATTTTATTTCCAACAGTGTGCTTATGCCGGTAGTTGCATTCCTTACCTGTATGTTTGTGGGTTACTTCTTAAAGCCTAAATCAATTATAGAAGAAATTGAAGTTACGGCACCATTTAAAGGCAAAAAATCACTCATATTTGTTGTTAAATATTTAGCTCCCATCTGCATAATTCTTATTCTTGTTTCTTCTGTGTTGGATGTGTTTGGAATATTTAAAATTTAAAAATTCAACCCCAAACCTCGCTTGAGATTTGGGGTTATCTGACAGTCCTAATCGGGATATCCAATAAAAAGATATGCCGATTTTTGTTTGTATATATTTTACAATTCTTTTTCGGTTCGTATTTTCCTAATCCATTTTCCGCTGCGCAAACGAATTACACACCAAATTGCCTTGAGTACTTGGTCAATTTTAAGAGCGAAGTATATCCAGAAGGCAGGCAGCTTAAGAAGAAATCCTGCAACAATTCCCAAGGGCACAGATGCCACCCAAAGGAAAATATTATCTGCCAGCATCAGCATTTTTGTATCTCCGCCGCCGCGAAGCACACCCTTTGTCATAATGCTGTTTGTTGCCTGAAAAACAATAATAATGCTAATCGACCACATTAGCTCTTTGGCAATACGCACCGTGTCGTTGGATAGGTCATATAGAGAAATCAGCGGTGCGCTTATAAGCGTGATAATACCTGCCGCCACAATGCCGAACACAAAGCCTATTCCAAGGAAAGCATAGCCTTGCCTGAGTGCTTTTTTGCGATCTCCCTCACCTAAGGTATAGCCCGTGATTATAGCACCTGCCTGAGAGAAGCCCTGTATCATAACCGAGCTTAATTGCTGTGCAACCGCAGTTACTGCATTGGCGGCAACAAAGCTTTCCCCCAACCTTCCTATTACCATTGCAACGGAATTGTTGCCGAGGGCTAAAATACCGTCGCTCACAAGCACAGGTATGCTTATGCGTATGTATTCCCTCCAAAGTCCGCCAACCCTTTGGAATATATCCTTAAAGCGATAGCCAATCTCCGTATCCTTAAAGAAGAGGTATCCGCAAATAATTACAAATTCGAATATACGGGCTATAAGTGTGCCTAAAGCTGCACCCGCTACATCCATTTTTGGTGCACCAAGTTTTCCGAATATGAATATGTAGTTAGCACACACATTCACAAAAAATGCGCCGATTGAGGTATAAAGCGGAATTTTCACAAGCCCTACATTTCTCAGCACAATAGTGCAGGTAAGAGAAAGGCCCATAAAAAAATAGCTTGTAAGCGAATATTTAAGGTATCGGATACCGTATTCAATTATTGCTGCATCAGTGGTGTAAATTTTCATAATAAGCGAGGGAATAAACAAGGTCGCAATACAGAATAGCACCGCCATAATAAGCACGAGCCTTAGCATTATGGTAACCGTCTTTTTCAGCGAGGAATTGTCCTTCATACCGAAGTATCGGGATACAAGAACAGAAGCCCCCATGCCTATGCCCATACAAAGTATGTGAAATATAGTAATAAATTGATTGGCAAGGGAAACGGCGGAGAGCTGCGTTTCACCCACAGCGCCAACCATAACCGTATCCATCATATTGACACCTGTGGTAATAAGCCCTTGCAGTGCAATAGGTATGGAAATTTTTGTTACTCGTTTGTAAAAAGCAGCATCCTTTATTATAAGATTTTGCATTTAAATTTTACATCTCCGTTTAAGCGGTTAGCTTATAAAGCCAACCGCTCAGGTGTTCAAATTTTAAACCCAATTTACAAAGCCGTAGCTTTCTAAAATGCTGAGATATTTCGAAAGCCTTTCGTAAAGAGGCTCGGCATCATCACCGAATTTTTCCTTCATAAGAACCCCTAATTCTTCCACAGTTTTTTCGCCATCTAGCAGCAACCATATGAAGCTACCGTGTTTATCTAAATGGATATAGCTTATTTTCGGCTTCTTGAAAAGCTTTTGAGCCATACTGTTAAAAAAACCTGTGTTGGGCTTTTGCAAAGTTACCAAACCCTCTTCCGACTTGGTCCATTCAAGGCCTTTAGCACGTAGGGGCAAGCGGAAAAGAAAGTTTTCTTGAGATTTGGTTTTATTCTTCATTTCTCTCTGCCTTTTCTTTTTTGAAAACCGAGAATTTAAGCAGGCAAAGAATGATAAGTGCAAATACTACAAGGCTCAATACATTTGAGATCCAAGTGGGAAGATTTATAAATCCTGAAATATCAATAACCTTATCCACACCTACAACAGCCAAGAGCGCCAACAGAATACCAACAAGCCCCTCACCTGCAATCATACCTGAGCAGAAGAGTATACCATTGTTGGTAGCCTTGCTTCTCTTTTCTTCGTTTTTGATTTTATCAACAAACAGTCGTACAAGACCGCCCACCATAATACAGGCATTAAGGTGAACAGGCAGATAAACACCGATTGCAAAGGGCAGAACGGGAATTCCCACAATCTCAGCAACAATGCCGATGAACACGCCAATGAACACGAGTGCCCAAGGAAGATTTCCCTCCATAACACCCTCAATTATCATCTTCATAAGGGTGGCCTGAGGTGCAGCAAGCTCATCTGAGCCAAAGCCCCAAGCACTGTTGAGCAGGTATAAAGTACCACCGATAGCAAGGGCAGATGCGGCAACACCTACTATTTCTCCGATTTGTTGCTTCTTAGGTGTAGCGCCAAGGAGATAGCCTGTTTTCAAGTCTTGTGAAGTGTCGCCTGAAATTGCGGCGACAATACAGATAATAGAGCCAATTGCAATTGCACTGCGCATACCTGCGTTGCTTGTTTCACCCGTAAGCTTTAAAATGACTGTTGCAATAAGCAGTGTAGCAATTGCCATACCCGAAACGGGGTTGTTACTACTACCCACAAGACCAACCATTCTCGAAGAAACGGTGGCAAAGAAGAATCCGAATATAACAACAATAACCGCACCGATAAGAGAAACGGGGATGGCAGGAACAAGCCAAACAAGAAGGGTTAATATAGCAAGAGCGATAATAACTGTTTTCATGCTCAGGTCCTGAGCGGTTCTCTCACCGCCTGCACTGCCGGCATTCTTCATACTTTTCATAGCCCCTGCAAAGGTGCGAACTATAAGGGGCAGAGATTTTATAAGGCTTATAATACCGCCTGCTGCCAAAGCACCTGCACCGATATATCTTATATAGGAGCTCCAGATGGCACTCGCACCCCCCGCTTGGAACATAGCACCAATTGATTCAGTGCCGGGGTAGAGAATGATGTTCTCACCGAACAATACCATAAGCGGTATAAGCACAAGCCAACTCAAAACACCACCGGCAAACATATATGATGAAATGCGTGGACCGCAGATGTAGCCAACGCTCATAACGGCAGGATAAATTTGTGTACCTATAGCACCGGCAAAGCCTTTAACAGCAAAGGTTATTTCACCCGCAACTGCTTTAAGTCCGTCGATAATAAATTTAAATGCAGCGGCAAATCCCATGCCTGCAAAAACGGTGGAGGCGTTTGAGCCACCTTCTTCACCCGCAAGAAGAACCTCTGCACAAGCAGTACCTTCGGGATAGGGAAGTACACCGTGCTCTTTAACTATAAGTGCATTTCTTAATGGAACCATAAAGAAAACGCCCAGAAGTCCGCCAAGAGCAGCAATAAGAGTGATTTCAATAATATTGGGTTCAGCCATTTTGCCCTCTGCCGCCCAAAGGAACAGAGCAGGGAGGGTGAATATAGCGCCTGCGGCTAAAGATTCACCTGCAGAGCCAATGGTTTGCACAATATTGCTTTCCAAAATTGAATTTTTTCGCATAATAACGCGAATTACCCCCATCGATATAACAGCGGCGGGTATAGAAGCGGAAACAGTCATACCTACTCTTAAACCTAAATATGCGTTTGCTGCGCCGAATATAACCGCTAAAATAACACCCATAACAATAGAAGTAATCGTTATTTCGGGGGTGACTTTAGAGGCGGGAATATAGGGCTTAAAGTCGTTTTGTTTTTCCATATTTTTCTCCATTCTGTCGCAAATAGCGACGATTTTTGGCATTTATAAAGGCAAACACCGAAACTTATAAAATTATATCATACATAATATAAATTATCAACTTAAATTTCCCAAAAATATCGACGCTGGAAAAATGTTTTAATAGAATAAAATTTGTTAATAATATTTTGCACATATGTTGACATTAAGAATGCCACATTATATAATGAGAAACTATGAATAGGAGTGAAGCAAAATGAGCTTGAATATGTTTTCGACCACGCTTTCCCCGATGTTGGTAATGTTTTTGTGCATACTTATCGGATTTATTTTAAAAAAGCGCAGTCTGTTGCCGGAGGATGCAGGCACTGTAATGTCCAAGCTGGAGAATTATGTTTTTGTACCTGCACTTATTATAAGCAATTTTATGAATTACTGCACCTTGGAATCCTTGAGTGAAAATTACAGCGTAATAATATATTCTGCTGTGGCGCTTTTTATAGCGATGGCGATAGCAATTCCTCTTTCTTATGTCTTTGTTAAAAAAGGCGATGACACATATCTTCGTAATATATATAAATACGCCCTTACTTTTGGAAATTTCAGCTTTATGGGTAATGCTATAGTTCCTGCAATATTGGGTGAAGTCTATGGTGATGATGTGCTGTATAAATATCTTTTGTTTGCTCTTCCCCTCAATATTATTGCTTATACCTGGGGTATTTTTATTATGATACCTAAAGGTAAGAGCAAAGGGAACCCCCTTAAAAACTTGCTGAACCCTATATTCTTTGCATTGATTATCGGCGCGGTGTTAGGACTTACGGGACTGGGTGCAAAAATGCCTCAAATTGTGGTTACGGTAATAGATTACTGTAAATCCTGTATGGCACCTGTTGCTATGATTCTTACAGGCTTTGTTATAGGCGGATATTCCATAAAAACAATGCTGAGTAATAAAAGGGTGTATATTGCCACTGCCCTAAGGCTTGCTGTGCTACCCACACTGATAATAGGCATACTTTATTTTTTAGGTGCATCGAAATTTATTTTATCCCTAACCCTTTTTGCCTATGCAACCCCTCTTGGAGTAAATACTGTAATATTTCCTGCGGCATATGGCGGAAACACCTCAACGGGTGCCGCAATGGCAAGTATTTCCCACACCTTGGGCACGGTTACAATTCCCATTATGTATGCACTGCTCAATGCTGTTGTTTAGCAAACTGCCGAGTTGTAAAATACTATCCTAAATCTTGCATTTTACCATCTAATTGAAATAGTTGTTGAAATTTTAAACCATATATTGTATACTAAATATATGAATATTTAGTTATTTCATAGGAGGTAATTTTATGAAAAAAGTAAACAAGCTTTTAGCAGTGCTTTTAACCCTCATAATGGTAGTTATGCCCTTTTCAGGTTTAGCATATGCTACAACACCAACCGATTACATAACAGGTACGAGTTCAAAGTTGGATTTTACCGCTGTTAAATCCAACGGCACAGGTCAAATTTCTAATGATACCATTATGTCGGGTGTAGAAGGTAATAATATTGTTGCCACTAGCTCTGCTGTTTCGG
>JAZNRT010000025.1:0-14814 GCA_045590875.1 Acutalibacteraceae bacterium | reverse complement strand
AGCTTCGCCATCACCTACTATTGTATACACCCTATATGCATCGCCAAAATGCTTTGCAGAAAGTGCCATACCGCAAGCGGTGGAGATACCTTGACCAAGTGAGCCCGAAGACATATCTACACCTGGGATATGCTTCATATCGGGGTGACCCTGAAGTCGGGAATCGGGCTTTCTTAAGCTTATAAGCTCAGATACATCGAAAAATCCGCGGTTTGCCAGCACAGAATAAAGCACAGGTGCTGCGTGACCCTTTGACAATACAAACCTATCTCGGTCTGTCATTTGAGGATTTTTGGGGTCGATATTCATTTCTTTAAAATAAAGGTAGGTAAGTATATCGGCGCTGGAAAGCGAGCCACCGGGATGGCCCGATTTTGCATTGAAGGTGGAGGTTATAATTCCCATTCTCACCTTACACGCCTGTTTTTGCAAGGATAGCTTTGTTGCGTTATCCATTACATTCATCCTTTCTCGTTTTTTGTATAGTGGTTAAATAATTGATAAAATCTGCAACCGCACCTTCGGGAGCAGAAACAGAAATGTAGTCTGCCTGAGCTTTAAGTTCATCGGGTGCTTCCTCAGTAAATGCGCCGATATCTGCCGCCTTTACCATTTCCAAATCGTTATAGTAATCACCAATGGTGAATATTTTTGTTATTTTCTGAGGAATGAGCTCTGCCAATTTTTTAAGGTTGGTAGCCTTGCTTATACCGCTGGGCAACACCTCATAATATTCAGGTGAGCTTTCGATGTAACACACATCGGGTATTTTTACCTCGTTTAAATATTCCTTAACCTTTTTAAGTTTTGGTGCATCGCTTAAAATAAACAACACCTTTTGCCACTTATCATAGCCCTCTGTAGACTCGTTTTCTAAATCGTCATACATACGAGCTCTTTCCACATCGGGAGTGTCGTTAAGGGTTAACACTGCGCCATCTACGGTGACCAATGCGCCTAAATTGGGGAAGCGTTTAACAGCGTTTTTTATGAGCTCATTTGCTGATTCTGTGAGATAGGTTGCGTGGAGAATCTTATCATTTTCAGAATCGTATATAACCGAGCCGTTGGTTGTTATCATAGGGGCATTTACCCCCGCTGCTTTGCCTATGTTCCTTGAAATAGCCGGCCCACGACCTGTGGCTATAGTAAAAAATCCGCCCTCGCTCTTAAAATATTCGATTGCTTCCAAATTTTTTGGTGGAATTGCTTTGTTATGATAGAGGGTCCCATCAATATCCGAAACTAATAGACAACCTGAAAATATACCCATTAAGCCAACTCCTGCTTTCTTAAAAATTCGTTGAAATATTCTGGCAGTTCGCTTGAAAATTCCATATATTTCCGCGTTTCGGGATGAATAAATCCCACCTTGCGGGCGTGCAAGCACTGACCGATAAGACCGTGTGTGTTTTTAGCACCACCGTAAACCGTATCACCTGCCACAGGATGCCCTAAATGCGCCATATGTACACGTATCTGATGGGTTCTGCCCGTTTGGAGCCTGAGCCTTAAATGGGTGAAGCCTTTATACCTTGCAATCACCTCATAATGAGTAACCGCCTCTTTAGAGTTTCGCAAAGTAACCGCCATTTGCTTACGTTTTACAGGGTGCCTGCCTATAGGCGCATTCACACAGCCGCTGTCTGTTTTAATATTGCCCACTACCACCGCTTCATACTCGCGGGTAAAGGAATGCTCCTTTATCTGTTCAGCTAAAAAACGATGGGAAGTGTCATTTTTCGCCACCATTAAAAGCCCGCTTGTATCCTTATCTATTCTATGTACTATTCCGGGCCTCATCACCCCGTTTATGCCCGAAAGGCTACCCTTACAATGATACAGCAAAGCATTAACAAGGGTATGGTTGTAGTTTCCCGCTGCGGGGTGAACAACCATACCTTTAGGTTTATTTACAACCAACAAATGTTTGTCCTCAAATACTATATCTAAGGGAATATTCTCCGCCTCAACATCTAAAGGCTTGGGGTCGGGGAGTGTTACAGATATTTCGTCGCCAAGCTTAAGCTTGTAGTTCTTTTTAACAGAAGTTCCGTTTATAGTAACACAGCCGTTTTCTATCAATGCAGTAACAGCGCTACGGGTAATATTTTCCAACATACTCGCCAAAAAGCTATCTATTCTTTCGCCGCTGTTAGTAGTAGTGAATTTAAGCTGTTTCATTACCGCTATTATCCTTTTTTGCTTTGAATTCCTGCACTGTATCTAAAACAAAATACAATATCACCAATGCCGCACCAATTGTTACACATATATCGGCAACATTGAACACGGGAAAATCCATAAAATCGGTCTTTATAAAATCCACAACCAAACCGTCTCTGAATACGCGGTCGATAAAATTACCCAAGCCCCCCGAAAGGATAAGGCAAAAGCCCCAATCGGTAAGGTGGCTTTTAAATTTACCGCATATCATAAGATAAACCACAAGCGCCATAGCAAGAGCTGTAAAAATTATTAAAAACAAAGTGCTTCCCGAAAGTATGCTAAAGCCTGCGCCGTTGTTTTCCACAAAAGTAAAGCTGAGTATCCCTTTTATAATCGTTACAGAAGCACCTGTGCTGCCAAAATACGAAACAACTACAGCTTTAGTGATTTGGTCGGCAATAAGCATTATTATACCTACTGCCAAGGATATGATTAAAGACATTTATATAAGAGCCTCCGCTTGAATTATATTATTCAGAAAAGCTTGATAAATCCAGCTGAATTTCAGCTTCTTCCGATTCTTCAGAAACCGAAGAAATATCCTCTATCTCGGCTTCCTCTTTTTCGCCTGCTTCAAAAGCAAGCTCAGCTTCTACTTCCTTTGCGGTTTCTTCCGAACTAACCTGCACCGCGGCGCTTACCTTATCAAGGTCGATTCCCCGCAGCTCGTTAAGCTGCTCTTCATAGAAGCCAACAATAACATTGCGAACCTGTGTAAACTCAAGACGGAGCTTTTCGCACATTTCCTGCTCTGCCTTAAGCTTTTCTCTTGTAGAGGTAAGCATCTGACCAGAGCGTGCAACCGCCTCGTTTATAATATTTTCTGCCTCGGCTCTGGCAGCGGCACCGATAGATGCTTCCTTGCGCTCTGCCTCGGCTAAAATTGCGTTTGCTTTTTCAATGGTATCCTCTGCCTGACTATCTGCTCTGGCAATAATATCCTTTGCATCCTCAGCAGATTTATTAAGCAACTCTTCTGCCGCCTGATGAGCTTCGCTTTCGATTTGCTCGGCGAGCTTTTGAGCGCGTATGAGCAAGGATTGAAGTCCGTTGTCAGAAATACCTACATTTTCTGCAGGTGTTTCCGCCTTAATTTCAGGTTTAATTTCAGGTTTAATTTCAGGTTTGATTTCAGGTTTCTCTTCTGCCATCGGTTGCGGAATTTGCCCTGCGTCAAACTTTGCCTTTTCCAAAGCACGGATTTTTGCTGTCATAGATTCGATACAAACTGCGACCTCTTCTAAAAACAGGTCTACATCCGATTTTTTATAGCCACCGAGAGCCGCACTTTGAAAAACCACGCCGCGTACTTCATCTGCTGTCATACTGTTCACCATATCCTTCCCCGCATTTTAAATGCGATGGCCAACTTTTGGTGTGGCCAACCTATTGTTTTACTTTTAAATGTATTTTTTCCATTTGAGAATTATGCGGCCTTTTTTAGAAAATTCATCTGCCGCAAGAATTGTGAATTTGCCATAGCCCCTGATGCTAAGTGTGTCAAGTCCGGTCACATTGGCTGTGGGCTTTATTACACAAAGAGAATTTAAGGACACAAAGCCCCCCGTAATCAGTTCTTTTGCCGTGTTGCGGCTTTTTGAAGTGAGCGCACCTACCACGCAGTCGAGCCTCATAGAGGGAACTGTGGTGCTTTGCTCCAGAAATCCGCCCATTTGGGGAAGTGCGCCTGCATACCCTTTTTGAAGGCTTACACCTACCCTGCCCACCTTACTTAGTTGGGATAAAATGTAGTCTGCTATGTCGCTGAAAACAAACATAACCGCCCTACCGCTTTCGATAAGTATATCCCCTACCGCCGAGCGCTCCAGACCCAATGCTAAAACCGAGCCCAGAAAATCGCGGTGAGAAAGAACATCCTGCTTTCGATAGGTAAGGGTAATGGGAGTTATAGGATAAAGCTCGCGATCTTCTTCACACCAATCGGGAAAGAGCCCTACAAAACAGCGCTCTGCCCCTTCGTATCCGCCAAAGATACCATATGTATAGAAATTAAGCTTAGGTGTTGCCTGCGCCAATTCTGCAGGCGAAAGAAACCCAACGAACTTCGGTATGCTACGTGTGCTGCAAAGCCTTGCCGCATCCTCAATTTTTACCGATATATCTATATCAGACATTGATGTAAAGCCCGCTGCTCTCCAATTCGTCTAAAATCATATCGCCCATAATATCAACACTTTTGGGAGTGATAATATAGGTGCTGTTGGCAACCCTTTTAACCTGAGCGCCGTTAGCATATGCCACACCGCTGAAGAAATCTAAAAGGCGGCGGCAAATATCCTTGTTGACACCCTCTAAATTAAGCACAACCGTGCGCTTTGCATTCAAGTGGTCTGCAACTGAACGACCATCTTCAAAGGTTTCAGGCTTGGCAAGTACAACCTTTATGTCGCTAACAGGGCGAGTTGCAGGCTGAACATTATCTCTAGGTGAAAAAATGCGCATACGGGGAGATTCAGCAGGAGCTTCTGCTACTTCTTCCTCCTGAGTGTTTATTTCCTCTTCCTCCTGCTCGATAGGTTCGCTGATGATGTTTTTAAACCATTCTCCAAATCCCATATCTTTTACTCCTTTAATTATAATTTCTTTTGCCAAAGAGTGATGAACCAATTCTTACTATGTTAGCACCCTCTTCGATTGCCAGTTCGTAATCACCTGACATACCCATAGAGAGATACTCCATACTACTATTATCTATGTTTTTGGTCTGTATGTCAATAAATAAGTTACGCATTTTTGCAAAATATTTACGAAGGGTATCTTCTTCGGTGCAAATAGGAGGTATTGCCATAAGACCTTTTATGCTAATATTGGGTAATTTTGCTATTTCTTTTATAAGATTTTCCAGCTCCTCAGGTGCAATTCCCGATTTGTTCTCTTCTCCGCCGATATTAACCTCTATCAGTACATCTGTGTGTACATTCTGCTTTATGCTGTGCTTTGATATTTCCTTAGCAAGCTTTAAGGAATCTACCGACTCTATCATTTCTACCTTTCCCACAATATCCTTAACCTTATTGGTTTGTAGGTGACCGATAAAATGTTTATGAACAGGCTTTAATTCATTGTACTTTGAAAGAAATTCCTGCACACGGTTTTCACCGATAAATTCAAGTCCTTTTTCAATTGCGTGATTTATAACCTCTACCTCCACCGTCTTGCTGGCGGCAAGCAGGGTTATATCCTCTGCTTTTCTTCCCGATTTTTCTGCCGCAATTTTGATTTTTTCGGTTATATTCTTAAAATTCAAATCAAAATTCCCACACTTAGCCTCAATCTCATTAGCTGATAACTTTTCCGTCATACAAGTTTTTCCCCTTTATAATTACCTCGTCGTAAAGCTTTAAGCGAACACCTGTGGTTTCGGCTGAGCATATACAGTAGTTGTCGGTTGAATATAAAACATTTATAGGCACAAAGCTTATAACCGAGCCTGAAAGAACATATACACCCTTGGTGCCCTCCTTGAATCTTACTGCTTTTGAATTTACCTGCAAGCCGCTGTACCTTTCCAGCACTATGGTCATATTTCCCCTTCGCATAGTGGCAAGGTCGCTGTTCATATATGTGCAGGCAAACACAACAACCGCCTCGTCACCCGAACTGCCCTTATTTACATTCTTCACAGTTACAGGCAATTCGCGACAGGAATCGAAATCAGTGAGCAATGTCATCTCGGTACCTTCAGTTAGCTTCAGGCTATCATCTAAGGAAACTACAGCCGCTAAATACCATTCGTAATCCGAAACGATTTTTCCGATAACCGTGCCGTTATAGTCCTCTTCCTGTGCTCCAGCATTTTTAACATCTTTAGGTGTTATACTTTCTATATCCTCGCTGTGCAGTAGCTTTTCGCAGCCGTCTATATCCGAAACGAAATACCCTGCCTCCCGGCTTTTAATATGGGCTTTAGCTTCGCTTTTTGAGGCTTCAAGGGTTCTGAGCTTATCCTTATAGCTGTTGATTAGGGAGTTGAAGCCCGTTGAAATACCCGTTGCTATCTGCCTGCGGTTTAGAAGCTTTAAAAGCTCTGCCGAGGCTTTGGAATTTTGCATATCTGCCTTGGCTGAATCGTTAATAAGTGAAAAAAGCGCTCTATCAATTTTAGAATTAAGCAAATCTATATCCACAGCCTCAGTGTTGTTATAGCCGCTTATTTCCTCCAGATTAGCTATTGATTCCCGAAGCTCTGCTATTTCCTCGCGGGCTTGCACATCCTCACTGTGGGAATATATATCTGCTACTATTCCGTTCTTTTCGATTTTACCGCCGTCGTCAACATTGTAGCTTATAACACCGTCTTTTTTAGAGGTAAGCACCGTTTCTTCACGAATTGCCAAAACCTCCACATCAATTCCATTGTAGGTTTCGTAATGAATTACCGAGCCTGTGGTAACGGGGCTGTAAAAGTTTTGATACAGCTGAAAGAAAACCACAAAAGCAATAAGAATTATGGAAACCCATTTGATAATTTTTTTACCGCTTAATGACATTTACAGTCCCTCTCCTTCTAAAATATTTTTTGCTTTTTCAAATATATCCTCTTGGTCGGCATACAACATATGGTTATTGCTGTTTTTAGAAAACCAAGTTATCTGCCTTTTGGCATATCTGCGCGTTGCGCGTTTTAGGTTTTCTGCCGCTTCAGCAAGGGATATTTCTCCGTCGATATAAGGATATAGCTCCTTGTGTCCAATTGCCTGACCGGCGCCGTTTTCCGATGCCTGCTCACGATACTGAAGCGCCTCGCTCAAAAGCCCGTTCAAAAACATCTCATCTACCCTACGGTTTATCCGTTCATACAGCTTATCGCGATTGCGAAAGGCAATACAGAGCCTTATAACATCGTATCGCGAGGGCTCTTTTCTGGAGTTTTCCACATGCCGGCTAAAAGGTACTCCCGTAGCCTCATACACCTCCAAGGCTCTGATAACCCGTCGGGTATTGTTGGGCTCGATTTTTTTGGCAGCATCAGGATCAATCCCTTTGAGCCTCTTATACATACAATCTGCGCCAAGCTCATCTAATTGTGCCTGCAAGCAAGCACGGATTTCGGTGCTGCCACAGTCGCTGAACTTTATATCATCAGCTACCGAATCAATATAAAGTCCTGTACCGCCCACCATAATCGGCAGTGCATTCCGTTGGGCTATTTCGGCAATAGTCCCGTGAGCCAAATCACAGTAATCCGCAACCGAAAAGGGCACTCCCACATCTAAAAATCCCATTAGGTGGTGAAATATACCGCTGCGCTCTTCGCTATCGGGCTGAGCGGTGGCAATGGGTATACCCTTATAAACCTGCATAGAATCGGCAGAAACTATTTCGCCCGAAAAGCGTTTTGCTATTTCGATGCCCAATGAGGTTTTTCCCGATGCGGTGGGACCGCATACCACAATAAGCCTCTGCTTTGCCGTTTCCATACATTCACCCCTTTTGATTGCTATAGATTTTTCATTATTGCAACCGACCGAACAGCTTTTCGATTGCCTTTTTCTCCATTTCGGTTGCCACAGGTCTGCCATGAGGGCAGTAACGAATATTAGGATTGTTCAGCACCTGATTCATAAGCTCTGAAAGTTGAGGCGCACTGGAAGTATATCCCGCCTTTACCGCCGCCTTGCAGGCAACTGTGTGGTATATGTTTTCAAGCCGTTCAATTTCCACCGAATTTTTAGAGCTTAGATTTTCTGCAATTTCGCTAAGCAGTGAGGAAATGTCGGTGTCCCCCAACTGTGAGGGCACCGCCCTTACAATCACTGCTCCTAATCCAAAGTCCTCTATATCAAAGCCCGCCTCTTCCAAAAGAGGTAGGTTTTCCAAAATTACAGCGTATTCGTCCTTTTGCAGTGATATATTCTGAGGCGCTAGCAAAAGCTGACTTTCTGCCTTAGCGTTTGCTTTAAGCTCTTCAAAAATAATGCGCTCGTGTGCCGCATGCTTATCTATTAAAATTATCTTTTCATTAAGCTCTGCAATTATGTAGGTTTTAAATGCTTCGCCTATAAGCCTTGCCGAAATTTGAGCCTGCTCCTCTGCCTCTTCCTTGTTCTTTGCTAAAATTATAGGATTAGCTTCTGTTTTTTCTTTTATAGGAATGGTGGCAACATTTGCCTTGATTGGCGTGTCATCCACTGCTATGTCGATATCAATTCCTCTTCTGAGCTTTATACCGCCGTAGGCATCAATACCGCTATCATGGAACACAGCAGTTGGCGGAGTTAATGTTTCCACAACATAATCCCCGTTATGCTTAACATTTGGCACCTGATTTTTCTGAGGCTGTGTTTTGACTGTGGGCAGAGAGATATTCTCCCCTACTGTTTTCGAGGATATTTTATATTTATCCCCCTCTATTTCCCGCATAAATTCGTCGGCAGTCATTCTAATCTGCTTCTTTTCTGCCGCAGTATTCAACTGAGGACGGGAATCGTCTGCCGAAAGAGCGTTCTTAACACCAAAGCGAATGGCATCAAAAACTCGGCTTTCGTCTGAAAAACGCACCTCAGTTTTTGCAGGGTGAACATTAACATCCACCATTTCATAAGGAAGCTCTATATTCATTATGCAATATGGGAACTTGCCCACCATTGCTGAATTTTTATAGCCCACATCCAAAGCCGCCATAGCAGTGGCAGATTTTACAAATCTACCGTTTAAAAAGACTAGCTGCAAATTGCGGTTGGGTCTGCATTTAAAGGGTTTGCAAATAAGCCCGCTAACCCTTACACCGTTGTGGGTATAATCCATAGGCACTGTGCCGAGGGCTATATCTCTGCCCAATACGGAATAGGTGGCATCATATAAATTTCCATTACCCTGGGTTACCAGCTGTTGCTTACCGTCGCGAATAAATTTAAAGGAAATTTCGGGGTGGGAAAGTGCCATTCTATCAATAATGGTGGCAACATTTGCCCCCTCCTTAACATCCTTTTTAAGGAACTTCATTCTTGCGGGAGTATTGTAAAACAAATCGCGGACCTCAATGATTGTACCTGTAGCACAGCCCACCGCATCGCAAAACTTTTGCTCTCCGCCCTCAATGAGGATGTGAGTGCCCTCAATATCCTCTGCTCTGCGGGTAATCATATTAACACGGGACACTGCACTTATTGCCGCAAGTGCCTCACCGCGGAAGCCTAAAGTACCTATGCTGTCTAAATCCCGCTGGGTGGCAATTTTACTTGTGGCATGGCGGAGAAAAGCTTTAGGCACATCCTCAAAGGCTATGCCGCAGCCATTGTCGGTTACACGCATTAAAACTATACCGCCCCGTTCTATTTCCACGGTGATGGCTGTTGCGCCTGCATCTATTGCATTTTCTACAAGCTCTTTAATCGCCGAAGCAGGTCTCTCAACAACCTCGCCTGCAGCAATAAGCTCTGCTGTTTGTTTATCCAGCACATTGATTCTCGGCATAGTTCTCCTCCTTAAATGATTGTTTTTTAGATGCCTTTTGCCTTGTCACAAAGCTCGTAAAGAGTTTGCATAGCCTCAATTGGGGTTAAGGTATTAACATCTATAAGCTTAATATCCTCTAAAATTGAAGCCGCTCCCATATTCATAAGGGTTAGTTGGTCTGTTGGTTCATCTATGGCTTTAACCGTAGGTAACTGCAAACCGTCGGCCTCTATATTTTTAAGAATTTGCTTTGCACGATTTATAACCGCAGTGGGAATTCCCGAAAGCTTGGCAACCTCAATACCATAGCTTTGGTCTGCCCCGCCTCTGATAATTCGGCGGAGGAAGGTTATATCGTCACCACGTTTTTTTACGGCTATATTATAGTTTTTAATGCCTGTTATCTCATTTTCCAAAGCCGTGAGCTCGTGATAATGGGTTGCAAAAAGGGTTTTTGCCCCCAGCTTTTTCTTTTCGGCACAATATTCCAGCACCGCCCGTGCTATAGACATACCGTCGTAGGTAGAGGTACCTCTGCCGATTTCGTCTAATATAAGCAGACTGCTTGAGGTAGCATTTTTAAGAATGTATGCAACCTCGCTCATTTCCACCATAAAGGTAGATTGTCCGGCCGAAAGGTCATCAGAAGCGCCAACCCTTGTATAAACGGCATCGCAAATACTTATATCTGCATTCGTCGCAGGAACAAAGGAGCCGATTTGCGCCATAATTGTGATAAGCGCTACCTGCCGCATATAGGTGGATTTACCCGCCATATTGGGGCCGGTTATAATGGCGCAACGGTTTTCGTCTAAATCCAATTCTGTGTCGTTGGGAACAAAGGGAGTACGGCTTATGCGCTCAACCACAGGGTGCCGTCCGTCGCCAATACTAAGCCTTCCTGTAAGATTTAATCTGGGACGGCTGTAGTTGTTTTGCACCGCCACCTCGGCAAGTGAGCAAAGGGCATCCAGCCTTGCTATGGCATCGGCGGTTTTCATAATTCTTGCGCGGTTATCTGCCACGCGGGTTCTCAGGGCATCGAAAATCTCGTATTCCAAACGATTTACCCGCTCGCGGGCTCCCAACACTCTGCTTTCAAGCTGTTTTAACTCATCGGTTATGTAGCGTTCGCAATTTGTAAGGGTTTGCTTGCGGATATAATGCTCAGGTACCTCGCCCTTAAAGCTGTTGGGAACTTCAATATAATAACCAAACACCTTGTTGTAGCGCACCTTTATAGCCTTTATGCCTGTACGCTCACGCTCAGTGGCTTCAACCCTTGTTATAAAATTCTTGCCGTCGGTAAGGTCAAGACGCAGCTCGTCTACCTCTTTAGAAAAGCCCTCGCGGATAATATTACCCTCCCGCACCAAAGCGGCAGGCTCGTCGGCAATAGTTTTCTTTATTTCGGAGGCGATATCCTCCAACAAATCAATTTCACGGTAAACCGTGTTTAGCAGCTTGGTTTCACAGCCCGCAAGCTGTGCGTAAATAAGGGGCAGGCACAGAATTGTTTCTGCCAGAGTGTTAAGCTCCCTTGCCCCTGCTGTACCGTAAATAATGCGGGACATAAGCCTTTCGAAATCTTTAATTCCGCTTAAAGCCTCGCGAATTTCACCGCGAACAACGGGAGAATTATATAGCTCCTCAACCGCGTTCAGTCGGGTGTTAATATCGTTGATGCTCATAAGCGGTTGCTCCACCATACCGCGAAGCCTGCGCTTGCCCATAGCGGTTCTGGTTTTATCCAACACCCACAGGAGTGACCCGCGCTTATCTCCGCCTCGCATTGTTTCGCAAAGCTCAAGATTACGCATAGCACTTATATCTAGCCTCATATACTGAGAGTCGGAATAATAATCAATTTTTGAAATTGTATCAAGCCCCGCTCTGCGGGTTTCATACAGATAGTTTAGAGCGGCACCCAAAGCCACAACCGATGGGGCATTTTCCATAAGACCCAATTCTTCAAGGCTTATCACATTAAAGTGGTCTAACACTCGGTTTTTGGTAGCATTATAGGAAAAATCACCTTGGAAGCGCTCTGTTAAGCGACAGTTGATGCGCGTCTCAGAAAAATCCAACACCTCTTTATGTGTGTTGGCGCTGGCTTCAATCAGCATTTCACGGGGCATAAATCTGCCTAATTCACCGATAATTCGCTGGTCGATATCGTCGCCGCCGAACTCGGTTAAATGCAAAAGGCCGGTTGAAGCATCTACAAAGCAAAGACCGCACTTACCCTCGTTATAAAAAAGGGAGGCCAAATAATTGTTGCGGGCTTCGTCCAGCATACTGTCTTCTATAACTGTGCCGGGTGTAACAATATTTACCACCTCTCGACGCACCAAGCCCTTTGCCTTTGCAGGATCCTCAGTTTGCTCGCAGATGGCAACTCTATAGCCCTTTGAAATCAGCCTTGCTATGTAGGCTTCGCAGCTGTGGTAAGGAACACCGCACATCGGCGCCCGTTCCTCCAAGCCGCAATCTCTGCCTGTGAGAACTAAATCCAACTCTTGCGACGCGGTTTTTGCATCTTCAAAAAACATCTCGTAAAAATCGCCTAATCTGAAAAAGAGAAGACTGTCGGGATTTTGCTCTTTAATTTCTAAATACTGCCGCATCATTGGCGATAATTCAGCCATTTTTTACACCAATCCTTGTTTTTATAAAAGCTTAATCGTTAGCTTTTTTATCAATGGCAACCGCTGCAGCCGGAACAGTTGCCGCTGCAAGCTTCGGTAAACTCCACTTCATCGGGATTTTCCCCCGACATACAGCGGGAGATCACTCCGTAAACACCTTCGCAAAGCTTGTCCAACTGCTTTTTTGCCTCCTGAAACTCCACCATACTTTGGGTAGAGATCACTGCGGCATATGCAGACCTTAAATTCTCGTTAAGCTCTTTTATTCTTTCCTCGTCCTTTTCCTCTTTGGAAAGCTCGTTGTCCATAGAAAGGCGAATAAGATTAAATTCACCGATTTTCTTTTGTAAATCCTCATCGGCATCATTGGCTTCCTTAGATGCTATATATTTTTTAAAGCAATCCTCTGCCTGAATAAGCTTGCAAAGCTCTCTGGTTTTTCCTAAAATTTCCTTCATTTTTTCTTCCTCCGTTTTATTCTATAATTTCACCCTCGAGCACGCTCGATATGGTGTTGACCTTAACTGTTACAAATTTTCCTATCAGTTCCCTTGAACCCTCAAACTCAATAACCGAATTTCCATTTGTGCGCCCTGCGATGTAACCAACCTTTCTGCCTTCGTCTTCACACAGCACACGATAGGTTTTGCCGATGTGACTTTGGGATAAGCTTTTTCCTATTTCCTCCTGAGCTGCCAATAGTTCACTGAACCACCTGCCCTTTTCCTCACGACTTATTGGGTCGGGCATTTCGGCGGCAGGAGTGCCGCTTCGAGGAGAATAGATAAAGGTAAACAGGCTTTGATAACCCACCTGCTTTATTAGGGATACCGTATCGCAAAAATCCTTATAAGTTTCCCCCGGAAAGCCAACTATTATATCACTTGTTAGCTCTATGTCGGGCATACGCTCTTTTGCGCCGGAAATAAGCTTAAGATAAGCCTCTCTATCATAGTGACGGTTCATTTCTTTTAAAATTCTGTCGCTGCCCGATTGCACAGGCAGGTGCAAATGGTGGCAGACCTTTTCACAATCACTCATAGCGTCGAGAAGCTCCTCGGTGCAGTCACGAGGATGAGAGGTCATAAAGCGAATGCGAAAATTCCCCTCTGTTTCGTTTATAAGACGCAATAGCTTTGCGAAATTGACTCCGTGCTTTTCACCCTTGCCATAGGAATTTACATTCTGACCCAAAAGGGTTATTTCTCGGCAACCCTTTGATACAACACTTTTTACTTCGTCCAAAATATCCTGAGGCTCCCGCGAGCGCTCACGTCCCCTCACATAGGGCACTATGCAGTAGGTGCAAAAATTGTTACAGCCGTACATAATCGGTATCCAGGCTTTAAAGGTGCCGTCACGCTTTATTGGAAAGCCCTCTTTAATATCCTGCTGGTTTTCTTCTAAGTAGAAAACACGGGGGCCTCCACAAATCCTGCTGTAAATAAATTGTGGCAGGCGCCAACGGCTGTAGGTGCCGAAAACCAAATCAACATAGGGAAAGCTTTTGCGAAGTCGCTCGGCATTTGCCGCCTGCTGTGTCATACAGCCGCACACGGCAATTATCATATCGGGGCGGGCTTTTTTGTATTTTTTAAGAACACCTATGTTGCCCCAAACTCTATCCTCTGCGTGCTCGCGAACAGCACAGGTATTAAAAAGCACAAAATCTGCATCTTCGACGCTTTCGCAAAATTCGTAACCCATATTTTGCAAAAGACCTTGCATTCTTTCGCTGTCGCTCACATTTTGCTGACAACCGTAGGTATGAATAAAGGCGCGGGGAGCTCTGCCGTAGTGCAAAAGCAGCTTTTCCCGAACCCGTGTCATATAGGAGGATTGCTCCGAAAGAACAGCCTCGTCGTGGTTATTTTTATAGGTATTGCTCAATCTTTTTCACCCATTAGTCTTAGTTTATATTGTTATCTAATATATTATACTATATTAGGCTTTCTACTTCAAGACAAAAAATAAAAATTAAAAAAGTTATTGACAAACCACACCGCGTGTGTTAATATTGAATGGCAAATTTATGGAGAGATACCGAAGTGGTCATAACGGAACGGTCTTGAAAACCGTCGTACCTTACGGGTACCGTGGGTTCGAATCCCACTCTCTCCGCCACTTTTTAATAGCTTTAAATTTAAGTCACTATGGAGAAGTACTCAAGTTGGTGACGAGGCGCCCCTGCTAAGGGCGTAGGTCGGCTAAACCCCGGCGCGGGAGTTCGAGTCTCCCCTTCTCCGCCAGAAAAACGACAATTTTCGACAGAAGATTGTCGTTTCTTTTTGTTCTCTTCACTTTTCTCTTTTCGTTCTTCTTTCTTCTCTTAAATTGTCGTTCCCAGATGAAAGATGAGATAAAAAATCTCTGCTTTGCTTAAGAAGGCATTGAATATAAAAATAAACTATGCTATAATCCTTGCCAGAGGTGACAAAAATGTCCGTTGTAACAAATCCAACCCATATGTACGAGCCCAACCCCTTAGCCTGCGGGCAGGCGGTGCTGGCAATGCTTT
>JAZNRT010000024.1:0-44708 GCA_045590875.1 Acutalibacteraceae bacterium | reverse complement strand
CTTCGAGCAAAATACTATCTTTATCACTAGATACATATATCTTGCAACTATCAATTGCTGAATCCGAACCAACTATGTAAAAGCTATCAGCGATTTGTTCTGCCTCTAATTTAAAAGTATACACTGTATCAGTATCTAAATAAATTCGGGTTGATTCATCAAAGCATATTCCGTCTGTTAAGCAGGATAAGTCGGCAGTATATGTGCCTTTGGCTGTAGGTGTTTTACCCTGTAAAGCATTTTCGCCGAAATTCTTGCTACAAAAAGTTAATTGTTCCGTTAATTTGTGGTTATATAATCCAACGTGTGAAAGCCTTATTATATCGTCATTTGGATTGGAAATGTTAATTTTAATAGCAAAAAATCTGCCACTGTAATCGTCGATATCGAATATTTGGTCGCAGCCGTTTCGTATTTCTCCGCCTTTCCAAATACCAGTGTTGTTGTATTGAACAATCATATTTTCTCTATTGAAAATTGTTTCGGCACTATTGGATATATACAGCTCATATTCGGCAAGGGATAAGTCCATATCTTCATTATACATAGAGGATATTAGAACCCTGTCGGGAATAACGATTTTTTTGAGATCGAAAATGATGTTACAGTATTTTGCAGGTATTTCAATGAATGTATTTTCATTTGAATTAAAATTAGATAAAAGTAGTGAAACATCACCCGATATGCCATCCAATTCCTGCATTTCGTTATTTACAATGAGGGGCGACGCGCCATTTAGCAAATTTATCCCGCATAAATCTATAAAACCATAATCAAAAAAATCGTTTCTAATAAGACATTTTTTCATTTTATCACCAAAAATATTATACTAATTTTAAATAACAATGTCAATTGCAATTAAAAATGTCTAAATCAAGTGCTAAATAGTTGACAAATATGCCTATAATTTGTTAAAATAATCATATATTTACATATGTTTTGAGGTAGTGATTATATGGCGCGCAGTATGACAGGTTACGGCAGAAGCCAAGAAGCTTTTGATGAGCTAAGCATAACCGTAGAATTAAAGTCGGTTAACCACAGGTATTTAGAAATTTCGTCAAAGGTTCCGAGAGAATGTATGTTTTTAGAAGAAAAGCTAAAATCTTATATACAATCTCGCATTTCAAGGGGAAAAGTTGATGTGTTTATAACCGTTAACACATCTGCCTTGGGTGAAACGGTTATTGAAATAAATAATTCTTTTGCAGAACCATATATAGCTGCACTTAAAACCTTGGTTTCCCAATACAATATTACAGACGATATTACGGCTTCGTCAGTTGCACGAAATCCTGATGTTTTCAAAATTAGCAAAAGTTTAATTGATGAAGATGAGGTTTGGAAAAAGGTAAGAACTGTTACTGAAACTGCAGTTAATGCTTTTATTGATATGAGAGCTGCCGAAGGAATGCGTTTAAAGGCCGATATCACATCGCGTATTGATGTTATTAAGACTCACCTAGAGTTCATTGAAGAAAAATCGCCTCAAACAATTTCAGAATATCGCGAAAAACTCGAAGAGAGAATGAGAGACTTATTAGGTGACATCAACATTGATGAGCAACGTCTTATAACAGAAACAGGTATAATTGCTGACAAGCTTGCTGTTTGTGAAGAAACTGTACGTTTGCGCAGTCATATGGAACAGCTCTGTTCATTATTAGAATTAGATGAACCTGTTGGCAGGAAGCTAGATTTCATTGTTCAGGAAATGAACAGGGAAACCAATACTATAGGCTCAAAGGCTCAGAATCTTGATATTGCCAAGGCTGTTGTTGAAATTAAATCTGAAATTGAAAAAATTCGCGAACAGGTACAAAATATAGAATAATATTGAGGATGTAATTATGAAGTTAATCAACATCGGCTTTTCAAATCTCGTTTCGGCAGATAGAATTGTTGCTATTGTCAGCCCTGAATCTGCACCTATTAAAAGAATAATGCAGGAAGCTAAAGAAAACGGCAATTTAATTGATGCAACGCAGGGCCGCAAAACCAAAGCTGTTATTTTTACCGACAGCGAGCATATTATTTTAACTTATCTTACCCCTGAGAAGGTGGATGAAAGATTCTACTCTGAAACGCAAGGAGATGAAAATACATATGAATAACGGAAAGCTCATTATTGTTTCTGGACCTTCAGGCTCTGGAAAGGATACTGTTCTTTCGGAGGTTTTTAAATTGCACCCCGAAATTCGCCTTTCTATTTCATCTATAACAAGAGCTATGCGAGAGGGTGAAGTTCAAGACGGAAAATATCATTTTATTTCAAAGGAAGAATTTGAGGCTGCTATTGAAAATAATGATATGCTGGAATACAATGTGTATCTTGGAAATTATTACGGCACACCTAAGAAACCCGTTGAAGATGCGATTAAAGATGATGCAGAGATTATTTTAGAAGTGGATGTTAACGGTTTTCGTTCTGTTAAAAAACAATTTCCCGATGCAATAAGTATTTTTATTATGCCACCTTCCTTCAAAGCATTAGAAACAAGGCTGAGCGGTAGAGGTACTGAAAGTCGCGATCAAATTGATGGAAGACTGAAAATAGCATTAAATGAGATTAACTATGCCAATGAATATGACTACATTGTGGTTAATGATGATTTAAAAGATGCTGTTAATGATGTCATTTCTGTAATTGTTAGTTCACGTTCTTTAAAAGAACGAAAAATAAATACTATATATGAGGTGTTAAACGATGCTAAATCCCGCAATTGGTAAATTGATCAACAACTACAAAAACCGCTATGAATTAGTGCTTGATATATCAAAGCGCGCAAGAAAAATTTCTGAAAAAGCAGAAAAGGAACAGGAAATAATTATTGAAAAACCTGTTACACTTGCAATGAATCAGCTTGCAAAAGAAAAGGATTTAATCTAATTTTACTTAAAAATAATGATTTAGGTGGTGGCTTGTCATGGATAACAAAATGATTGCACGTGTAGTTGTAGATCAAGCTGTTTATCATATTGACAAGCCATATGATTATTTATTGCCGGAATTTTGTGAATATGATAATTTGGTTGGAAAGCGCGTAATTGTGCCTTTTGGCAATGGTATAGGTACTCGTCAAGGCCTTATATTAGAAACATCAAATAGTTGCGATTATCCTAAAAATAAGCTAAAAAAAATAATTTCAATTTTAGATAACGAGCCTATTTTAAATCAAGAAATGCTAAAGCTTGCCGTTTGGTTAAAAGAAAAAACCTTTTGCACATATTTTGATGCAATTCGTGTTCTGCTCCCAACAGGCATTTCCCTTAAAATGCAGATAAGATACAGCATTGGAACAATTGACGATAATTTATCCAATCTGGAGTCATCTGTTATTAACTATCTTTCTAATAAAAATGATTTTTGTGAACGCGATCGTATTCTTAAAGATATTGGCATCTCAAGCGATTCTCCGATTCTAGAAAATATGTTTAAGAACGGCCAGCTTATAAGAAATGATATTGCTGTAAGAAGGCTGAAAGATCCAACCGAAAAAATGGTTAGGTTGGCCTCTAATGAAATTCCTGAAAAATTAACAAAAAATCAGCGTGCTGTTATAGAGCTGTTAGAACATGTTGGAGCTTCAGGCGTTAAAGAGCTTTGTTATTTTACCGGTATCTCTCCAGCAGTAGTTAAAAGGCTTGAGCAGAAGAATATTGTTGAAATGTATGATATTGAATCATACAAATATTCATATAATGACGTAAAAGCAGATAGAAAAGAAATTTCTTTAACCGAAATTCAACAGAATGTTTATTCTAAATTGTGTGAAGAATATAATAAAGGTCACTCGGTAAATTTACTATACGGTATAACCGGCAGTGGTAAAACTCAGGTGTTCCTTAAGGTTGCAGATTCGGTTGTTGAATCGGGCAAAGGGGTTATCATAATGGTGCCTGAAATTGCCTTGACACCACAAACTATATCAATATTTAATAAAAGATATGGTAATAAGGTAGCTGTTTTTCATAGCGCAATGTCTCTCGGTCAACGAATGAAAGAATGGAAAAGAATTAAAAACGGTGATGCCCTTATTGCCGTTGGCACACGCTCAGCTGTTTTTGCCCCTTTTGATAATTTGGGCCTTATTATAATTGACGAGGAGCAGGAGCACACATATAAATCTGAACAGAGCCCTAAATTTCATACAAGAGATGTTGCTCGTTTTAGAGCTAAGTATCATAACTGTATGCTTATTTTATCTTCGGCAACTCCATCAATAGAAAGTTATACTTTTGCTAAGCACGGCAGGTATAATCTGCTAAAATTAGATAAGCGCTACGGAGCCGCTAAATTACCTAATGTAACAACTGTTGATATGCGTTCCGAATTTTTCGACGGCAACCGTTCGATTTTGAGTAAGCAATTAAAAGATGCAATTTTTGATACACTTAACCGTAAAGAACAGGCAATTTTATTGATGAATCGTCGCGGTCACAATACATTCGTTTCTTGCGGTAGCTGTGGCGAAGTTGTAACTTGCCCCAACTGTAGTATATCATTGAATTATCATTCAGCAAATGGCAGATTGATGTGTCATTACTGTGGCTTTTCATTACCGTTTACACAGAAGTGTACAAGCTGTGGCGGCACACATATGAAATATTTAGGAATAGGCACTCAACGGGTGGAAGAGGAATTGCAGGCAGTCTTTCCAAAAGCAAAAATTCTAAGGATGGACGCTGATACTACACTTCGTCGAAACTCTTATGATGAAAAACTAACTGCTTTCGCTCGTGGTGAATATGATATTATGCTAGGAACACAAATGGTTGCAAAAGGACTTGATTTTCACAAGGTTACCCTTGTTGGCGTTTTGAGTGCTGATCAATCTATGTTTAGCAATGATTTCAGAAGCTTTGAGCGTTCCTTCTCGCTACTCACTCAGGTTGTAGGCAGATCAGGAAGAGGTGGTAGGGAAGGCACTGCCATTATTCAAACTGTTCATCCCGACAATGAAATTATTAAGCTTGCAGCAACTCAGGATTATGATTCTTTTTATAATTCCGAAATTATGACCCGCAAGCTTATGATATATCCGCCATACTGCGAGCTTGCTTTATTGGTTTTTCAATCATTAGGAAGAACTAATGCCGAAAATGCATCTAAATTTTTCTTCGAAACGCTGGTGGCTAAAATCAACGGTGATTATAATGATGTTAAAATCAATATTTTGGGGCCGTCTGTGGCATCTGTGCCCAAAGTCAGCAACAAATATAGATATAGAATAATAGTAAAATACAATAATTCTAAACGCTTTAATACGCTGCTTAAGGAGTGTATATTAGAATATCAGAAATCTACTTGGAATAGAAATACAACTATTTCTGTGGATATAAATCCTGAAAGTATTATATAAAATCTTACATCGAAAGGAAAATGATTATGGCTATACGAGAAATAGTTAAGGAACCCGACCCAATTCTTCACAAAAAATGCAGACCCGTTGAAGTGTTTGATAATAAATTAGCACAGCTTTTGGACGATATGTTAGACACGCTTTACAAAATGGATGGTGTGGGATTAGCAGCTCCTCAAATTGGCATCTTAAGAAGAATTTGTGTTATAGATATTGGTGACGGACCAATTGAATTTATTAACCCAGAAATTATAAAGCAAAGCGGAAAACAGCTTAAAACCGAAGGCTGCCTTTCTTGTCCGGGCATATGGGGCATTACTGAAAGGCCGAAAAAGGTTAAAGTTCGTGCCTATGACCGAAATGGCAAGCTGTTCGAAATGAAGGGTGACGACCTACTAGCTCGTGCTATATGCCACGAATTTGACCATTTGGATGGTGTGTTATTTAAAGATCACGTTATTGAGTATATTAACGAGGGGTAACTTTATGCGTATAGTTTTTATGGGAACTCCCGATTTTGCAGTTCCTTGTTTAAATGCTGTGAAAGAAAAATATGATGTTGTTGGCGTGTTTACACAGCCCGACAAACCGAAGGGGAGAAAATTAGTTTTAACTCCTCCGCCTGTGAAGGTAACTGCTGAGGAATTTGGTATCCCCGTTTTTCAGCCAACCTCCGTGAAAGACGGAATGGCTTTGGAAACATTAAAAGAATTAAATCCCGATTTAATTGTAGTTGTGGCATACGGTAAAATATTACCTGCTGAAATTTTAAACCTTCCTAAGTACGGCTGCATAAATGTTCATGCATCTCTTTTGCCTCGTCATAGGGGGGCATCGCCTATACAATGGTCAATTGTGTGCGGCGACAAGCAAACTGGTGTTACCACAATGCTTATGGACGAGGGAATGGACACAGGTGATATGCTCTTGCAAAAAAGCACTCCTATTTTTGATTCCGACAATTCCAATTCCTTGCACGACAGATTATGTGAGATGGGCTCTAGTTTGTTAATTGAAACTATTGAAGCACTGATTACAGAAAGCATTACGCCTATTAAACAGCCCTCTGAGGGTGTGACCTATGCTCCGATTATTAAAAAAGAAATGGCACAGATCGATTTTTCGCAGTCCGCCGACAAAATAATTTCTAAAATTCACGGCTTTGACCCTTGGCCTTGTGCATATTTTATGCTATATGGTAAAAGAATTAAAGTATACAATGCTTTAAAATCAGAAATGTGCGGTTTTGCAGGTGAAGTTCTTGAAAGCAAGGATAAACTTATAATCGGCTGTGGTGACACATCTATTGAGTTAACCGATGTTCAGCTTGAGGGGGCAAAAAGAATGTCTGCAGCAGATTTATTACGAGGTAAAAGCATAGAAAAAGGAACTCTTATTGAGGTGATCTAATGGGATATTTTTCATTTTACAGGTTTTTTGACCCGCTGTATTTAGCGGTTGTTGTTATATCATTACTGTTAATGATTATTACTCAAATTCTTGTAAAATCAAATTATTCAAAATTTTCTAAAATTAACAATTTACGCGGTCTCACGGGCGCCCAGGCAGCAAAAGAAATTTTGAAATTCCATGGTGTTTACAATGTAAATGTAGAGGCAGTTTCAGGTAAACTAACCGATCATTTCGACCCAAGAACAAATACAATTCGTTTATCTGAGGGAGTGTTTGCCTCTACCTCTATTGCGGCAATTGGTGTTGCAGCACACGAAGCAGGTCACGCTGTGCAGTATGCTAAGAATTATGCACCTATAAAGGTCAGGACTGCCATCATTCCCTTGGCTAATTACGGACCAACAGTTGGAATAATTCTTATGCTAATCGGTTCTTTTATCAATGCTTTTAATATTATAGTAATTGGCTTGCTATTATTTGCTGCTACTTTTGTTTTTCAGCTTGTGACTCTGCCTGTTGAGTTTAATGCCAGTCGCAGAGCCTTAAAAACTATTGATGAGATGCATCTTCTTGAGACAACAGAGTTAAAAGGCGCTTCTAAAGTTCTTACCGCAGCGGCTTTAACCTATGTTGCTGCTATGATTCAATCACTTTTAACCCTACTATATTATGCAGTAAGACTACTCGGAAATAATAGAAGACGATAATTATGAACAATGTTAGAAAATCAGTTGCAGAAGCATTGGTTAATTTAGAAACATCACAAGGTTATTCTAATATAAGTTTGGATGCGCTTCTGCGTAAAAACAATTTCACATCTTCAGATAAAGCCTTGGCTTCAAGGCTGTTTTATGGTGTCATTGAACGAAAAATAACTTTAGATTACTATATAGGCAAGCTGTCATCTAAACCAGTAAAAAAACTAACTCCATTGGTGCTTAATTGTATTAGATTAGGTATTTATCAATTGGAATTTATGGATAAAATACCTGAAAGTGCAGCTGTGAATGAATCAGTTAATATAATCAAATGTTCAAAAGAAAGATATGCTGCCGGATTTGTAAACGCTATTTTAAGATCCTTTATACGTGAGAAAATAGCATTACCGCAAGATAATTCTTCCTATGCACTTTCGGTGCGATATTCTTGTCCTGCTTGGTTTATTGAAGAGCTTTCCACATATATCGGCAAGGATTTAGCTTTTAAATTTTTAAAAAATTCACTTATACCGCCACCTGTGTATATAAGAACTAACAATACAGTTACCGACGGAGATAGTTTATTAAATACATTTTTAGCTTCAAATATAACTGCGAACAAAAAATCATCCGAATGTATTGAATTATCTTTTGTAAATAGTCCGCAAAATCTAAAAGAATTTATAGATGGACATTTCCATATACAAGACATTTCTTCTCAAATATGTGTTAGTGCGTTAGATCCCAAACCCAATGATAGACTTTTAGATATTTGCTCAGCACCGGGAGGTAAGTCCTGCACTGCAGCAGAAATTATGATGAATAGGGGAGAAGTGGTTTCTTGTGATATTCATGAGCATCGAGTTAATCTTATTAAAACAAATGCCGACAGACTTAAATTGAATATAATAAAACCTACCCTTAATGATGCCACTCAGTTTAATTCTGAGTTAGGTTATTTCGATAAGATTTTGTGCGATGTGCCATGTTCAGGATTCGGTGTTATAAGGCGGAAGCCTGAAATAAAATACAAACCACAGTCCGATTTGACAAACCTCCCTGAATTGCAGTATAATATATTGGATATGTCTTCTAGGTATTTAAAATGTCAAGGTAGGATTGTTTATTCTACTTGTACTTTGAGAAGAGAAGAAAATGAAGATATAATTATCCGCTTTTTAAATGAGCATCCCGACTTTACTGTTGAAAAAACATTTTCGCAGTACTTTTTTGATTACGGTCACCGTCTAATGCCAGAAAATTGCGGTGGCGACGGGTTCTTTTTCGCTGTTTTAAAAAGGAAGTAGGTGTCCTAGTGCATAAAACTGACATTAAGTCTTTATATCCTGAAGAGCTAGAAGATTTCATAAAGAGTATTGGCGAACCTGCTTTCAGGGCTAAGCAAATATTCAAGTGGTTACATATGGGTTGCACCTCCTTCAATGAGATGACTGATATTTCTAAGGTTCTTAGAGACAAGCTTAATAATATTTCTTATATTGCAAATGTAACAATTGTTAAAAAATTTGTATCTCAAATTGATGGCACTGTAAAATATTTATATAAATTAAATGATGGAGAGCTCATAGAATCCGTTCTTATGAAATATAATCACGGATATACCGTTTGTGCATCTACACAGGTTGGCTGTAGAATGGGTTGTAAATTCTGTGCATCAGGAATAAACGGTCTCTGTCGTAATTTATCCGCTTCTGAAATACTTTCTCAAATAACTGTCGCCGCAATTGATAACGGAATCAGAGTTTCAAATGTTGTGCTAATGGGTATGGGAGAGCCATTGGATAACTTTGAAAATACAGTTCGTTTTTTAAAGTTAGTTTCTAATGAAAACGGATTAAATATAGGGCTTCGCCATATTTCTGTCTCAACCAGTGGGCTTGTTGATAAAATCTACAAATTAGCCGAATATAATTTTCCTGTAACACTTTCTATATCTCTTCACAACCCATTTAGTGATGAAAGAAGCAAGATAATGCCGATAAACAAAAAATGGGATGTTGATAAGTTAATAGATGCATGTCGTGAGTATGTTAAAGCTACAGGTCGTCGCATATCATTTGAATATGCCTTGATTGATGGAGTAAATGATTCTATGCAGCACGCTGATGCTTTGGCTCATAAATTAAAAAAACTGATTAGTCATGTCAATCTAATTCCTGCGAACCCCGTTGTTGAAAACAATTTTAAAAGACCTAATATGAAACGTATCAACGAATTTAAATCAAGACTTGAAACATTTGGTATCAATACAACTGTAAGGCGCACCTTAGGTGCCGATATTAACGCATCCTGCGGTCAGCTTCGCAGGGAGCATAGCAAATCATTATAGTATCCTTTAATTGGAGGTGCAGGCATTGAAAATTGCAAGTAAAACCGATATTGGAATGGTTAGAAGCAGCAACCAGGATTCATATGCTGCCGGAGAGCTTTCTGACGGAACTGCTTGGGCTGTTGTTTGCGACGGTATGGGCGGAGCAAATGGTGGAAACATTGCGAGCGCTAACGCCGTTAAAATCATTTCAGAATACATATCTTCATCTTATCATGAGGGTATGAAATCAAATTCAATTAAAACCTTGTTACAATCCTCTATTTGCGGTGCCAACGTCAGGCTATATGATATGTCACGCACTATTGAATCCTTGAAGGGTATGGGAACAACAGTTGTTTCGGTTATCATTTCTTCAGGTATAGCGCATATTGCCCACGCAGGCGACAGTCGCGCTTATATATTTAGAGAGGGCAAGCTTATTCAGATAACTAAGGATCACTCTATGGTCCAATCTATGTTGGATAAAGGCCAAATAACAGCAGATGAGGCTAAAAATCATCCGAATAAAAATCTAATCACCAGAGCATTAGGCGTTTCTGACGATATTGAGATTGAGTACAATGAGATTGTGTGTGAAGAAAAGGATTGTATCCTATTATGCACCGATGGTTTAACTAATTTTGTTAATGATAAACAAATTGAAGATGTGCTTTCCAATATCAATTTTTATGAATATCCTCAAAAATTGATTGATACCGCCAACAATAACGGTGGTGGAGATAACATAACCATTGTTTTACTAGCAAATTAACTATTAAATATATCTGTTATTTTATAGATTGGATGGTATTGTAAAATGGATAAATACATCGGCAAAAGACTAGACGGAAGATATGAAATCCGCGAAATTATCGGCATTGGCGGTATGGCGGTTGTTTATAAAGCTTATGATGCTATAGAGAGCAGAATTGTAGCAATCAAGATTCTAAAAGAAGAATTTGTTTCTAACGAGGAGTTTGTTAGAAGATTTAAAAATGAATCAAAAGCGATTGCAGTTTTATCACATCCAAATATCGTGAAAGTTTATGATGTTAGCTTTGGCGATTTAATTCAGTATATTGTTATGGAACATATAGAGGGTATAACACTCAAGCAATATATTGAATCTCACGGTAGTGTTGGCTGGAAAGATACTGTAAATATAGTGATGCAAATTTTAAAAGCATTACAGCACGCCCACGATAAAGGCATTATTCATAGAGATGTAAAGCCTCAAAATATTATGCTTACAAGCGATGGCACTATAAAAGTTACCGATTTTGGTATAGCGCGCTTTGCCAGAAGTGATCATAAAACAATGACAGACAAGGCAATAGGCTCAGTTCACTATATTAGCCCTGAGCAAGCACGCGGAGAAGTGACAGATGAAAAGGCTGATATATATTCCATTGGAGTTATAATGTACGAAATGCTTTCGGGCACTTTACCATTTCAAGCAGATAGTGCAGTGATAGTGGCAATGATGCAGCTTCAGAATGAAGCAAAACCATTAAGAGATATTGACCCAACAATCCCTTTAGGGCTAGCACAAATCACAATGAATGCTATGCAGAAAGAGGTTTTGAGAAGATATCAAACTGCAGCGGAAATTTTATGTGATTTAGAAACATTCAGAAGAGATCCTTCTGCAACCTTTGAACATAAATATTTCATTGATAATGCACCCACTAAATTTGTTGAAAATACTAACGATGAATCAACTGAAAAATCAAAAGAAGCAAATTCACCTAAAAAAGCAATACCTTGGATCCCTATTTTAACAGGTATTATGGTGGGGGTTGCAATATTAGTAGCCGTGTTTGTTGTAAGTTTTGTATTTAAAGGTATGAACTCTACAACCAGCGGTATGCCTTGCCCTGATTTTGTGGGTATGACTTTGGATGAAATCAAAGAGGAATATGATACTGAAAAATTCACTATTGTACCTGAATATGTTGAAGATAGTAACTACGAAGTTGGTGAAGTTATAAGCCAACGCCCCAGCCCCGGTACTGAGGTGAAAAAGAAAAATGAAATTAAGCTTGTTATAGCCAAGGAAGCCGCTATGATTGAGATTCCTGATGTTACTAACAATACAGCCTCTCTCGCAAGAAAGGCTTTGAAAGAAGCGGGATTTACTAACTTTGTTACTGAGGAAATATACGATGATGTAGTTGATGAGGATAAGGTAGTTAAAACCAATCCTTTAAGCGGTTCCTTAGTTGCGGCTGACGAGGAAATAACTATATATATTAGCCTTGGCAGGGAAATTACCTATACAACAGTTCCAAATGTTATAGGATACGACGAAAGCTCTGCAAAAGCAATGTTAGAAAGCAAAAAATTAAAGCTTGGCAAGGTCACTGAGAGTGATAGCTCGCAGCCCAAGGGCTTCGTTATATCTCAAAGCATTTCTGATAGACAGGTCGAGGTTGGAACAGAGGTAAATATAGTTATTAGTTCAGGAAATGCTATTACCGATAACAGCATTGATGTTACCGTTGAATTACCCTTAGATTGTGGTTTTGATACCGGCTATATTTATGCTGAGTATAGTGGATTGAGTCATCAGTCTCCTCAACTTTCATTTAATAACGACGATAGTTATACCTTTACCGTAACATCTCCGGAAGATATATGTGATGTTATGATAAAAATACTTGCTCCCGATGAAATTTATGAATATGATTATCAAAAAATCAGAATAGATTTCGGCGATAAAAAGCCAGAGCCTGAAGTTATTAAAAATTATAACGAATACCCAAAGGACAGTGAAGAATGAAAGGTCTTCTAAGAAAGGTAATTGCCGGTTTCTGCTATGTAGAAGCCGGTCAATTCATATACGAATGCAAACCACGAGGCAATATTAAAAAAACGAATGGTAATATATTAGCCGGAGATTTTGTTGAATTTACAGAGTTACCGAATTTTAAGGGTACAATTGAAAAAATTTTACCTCGAAAAAACAATCTGATTCGTCCTCCATTAGCTAATGTTGACACTTTGTTTATTGTTTCTTCCTATACAACTCCCGAGCCTAATACTCTGCTGATAGACAGATTATGTGCTATTGCAGAAAATAAAAACATTGAAACAGTAATAGTATTCAATAAATCAGATTTAGGAAGTTTTGATAAATGGACAGAAATTTATAAAACAGCAGGTTTTGAGACCTTTGTTGTTTCTGCAAAAAAGCCCCAAAGCATTGATAAACTGAGGGAATATTTATGTTCTAAATCAGGTATATCTGCTTTTACAGGAAATTCAGGGGTTGGAAAGTCGAGCATACTTAATGTGCTTTTCCCCGAACTTTCACTTAAAACAGGTATTGTTAGTGAAAAACTCGGTAGAGGAAAACACACAACTCGCGAAGTTGAATTATTTAAACTGCCGAGCGGTGGATATATTGCAGACACACCGGGCTTTTCTTCCCTTGATATCGAACGTTGCGAAGTAGTATTAAAGGACGACTTGCCCTTTTGTTTTAAGGAATTTAATGAGTATTTGACGGGTTGCAAATTCTCTTCCTGTGCACATATTGGTGAGCCAGGATGCGCTATAATTGATGCTGTTGGTAAGGGATTGATTCATACAAGCAGACATAGAAATTATGTTAACTTATATAATGAAATTAAGGATATAAAGGAATGGAACTTAAGCAAGTACAAAAGCGACAGCCGTTAAAATGTGCAATAGTATGCGGTGCACCGATAAATAATCTTCAATGGTTAAAAAAGCAGCTTGAAAACTATAATTATATAATAGCCGCCGATAGCGGATATGATTATTTATTAAACATAAATGTAAAGCCCGACATTCTGATTGGTGATTTTGATTCGATAAGGGAAGTGCCTAATGGCATAAATATTATAAAATATCCCACTAAAAAAGACGATACGGATTTTTCAATTTGTTTGCAGTATTGTTTAAACTCACACATAAATTCAGTGGATGTTTTTGCGGCGTGGGGAGGCAGAGCTGGTCATTCGATTGGTGCTGTTTTTGCAATGTTGGAATATCACAAATTAGGTTTAAATATAAAAATAATTGATGTTGAATCTGAGTTATTTTTTGTTAGCGACAAACACACGCTGCCTAAAAATAATGGTTATGTATCAATTTTTGCTTTAGATGGCGACGTTGAGGGTGTAACGTTAAGAGGTTTTGAATATCCGCTGAGTAATCATACATTAAAATGTTGCTCACCGTTAGGTGTAAGCAACAGCATTGTTAATGAATATGGTGAAATATCAATAAAAAATGGTAACCTATTGATTGTTATAGAAAATCAGTAACAATTTTTTTTGTGCTGCGTAAAATAGTTGTAGAGAATAATTGTTTTACGGAGCGTGAAATTATGTACCGAAGAAGATGCAACGCACTCAGAGGCATTGCTGCCATTGGTGTGGGAACGTTAATTGCCTTCTATTGCCCAACTAGGGTATTGATAATTTTATTAGCTCTGGCAGTGGTAATTCTCGGTCTTGCAATTCCTAAAAACTAATGGAGGTAAAGTTTTATGAAGGTTGTAGTTGTAAAAAGTCCAAAATGTTTACGCGGTATATTAAGACTTATGTTTGGTATAAAGAAAGAGAATATTGAATAAATACATAAAAAAGTCACTGTTAATTTGAACAGTGACTTTTTAACTATGATTTAGAATCCCATTTTTTTGCTGATATCTTCTTTAAGCTTGTTTGATAAATCGTGTGAATTATTTAGTGTATCAGAAACGGCTTCAATATATACCTTAATTTTGGGCTCGGTACCCGAAGGTCTTATTATGATTTTTGAACCATTTTCTAATGTAAAGGCAAGTACATTAGAGCGGGGAAGCGTAATCAAGCTTTCTGTGTTGTTTTGCAGGTTGATTTCTTTAGAATTTAAATAATCGCTAAGGATAATTGTATTATAATCTGCAATTTCCTCGGGTATATTATTTCTGAAATTATTCATAATATCAGCCATTCTTTCCATACCTGATGCGCCTTCACAGGTGAAGCTTACTTGTTCGTTGCAGAAATATCCGTGCTCATCGTACAAATTATTCATAACATCAATAAGCGTTAAGCCTTGCTGCTTGTAGTAGCAGGCCATTTCGCAAATTAGTAATGATGCTACAACTGCATCTTTATCACGCACATAACTTCCTGAGAGATATCCGTAGCTTTCTTCATATCCATATATAAAGTCGTTTTCGTTACCTTCCGTCTCAAGACCAAGTATAATTTCTCCAATAAATTTAAAGCCGGTTAAAACATTTTTAAGAGTACATCCGTATTTTTTAGCAATTTTTTCGGCAATACCCGAAGTAACTATTGTTTTAACCGCAATAGGATTTTTTGGTAGAGTATTGTTAGCAATTCGTGACTTAATAATATAATCAAGTAAAAGTGCGCCAACCTCGTTGCCTGTCATTAAAGTATATTCGCCATTATTTTTAACTGCAATTCCAACTCTATCAGCATCAGGGTCGGTTGCTAATAAAATATCTGCCGCATATTCTTTTGATAGATTTAATGCACAGTTAAAAGCATCTCTGATTTCGGGGTTGGGATATGGTGCAGTAGGGAAGTTGCCATCGGGTAATTCTTGTTCCGGAACGATTTTAATATTAGATATGCCAGCCTTTTTAAGAATTGCTCTAACTGGCTTGTTACCTGTACCGTGTAATGGTGTGTAAATAACTTTAAGATCTGAGTTCTTAAAAACATCCGGATTAACAGATTGTGAAAAGACAGCATCTAGATACGAATTGATAACATCATCACCGATGTATTCAATTACGCCTTCACCAACGGCAGTATTAAAATCAACCTTTTTAACATCATTAAATATATCAACATTTGAAATATAATCTATAACAGCCTCGCTGGCTTCAAGATTAAGCTGACAGCCATCAGGTCCGTATGCTTTGTATCCATTGTATTTAGAAGGGTTATGACTTGCTGTTACAACAACACCTGCATTGCATTTAAGATGCCTTACAGCAAAGGAAAGCATTGGCGTAGGCATTAACTCCTTATAAATATAAACCTTAATACCGTTTGCGGCGAATACACTTGCGGTTGTTTTAGCAAATAAATCGGATTTTATTCTGCTGTCGTATGCAATTGCAACTTTAGGCTCATTGTATGTTGTGTTGATATAGTTTGCAAAGCCTTGTGTTGCTCTTGCAACAGTGTATATATTCATTCTATTAGTTCCAGCACCGATAACGCCTCTTAGTCCGCCTGTACCAAATTCTAAATCCTTATAGAAACGGTCATTGATATCTTCTGTATTTTCTTTAATAGAGTTGAGCTCTTCAATTATATCGGGCTCTTGAGCTAATTCACACCATTTAAAATAAAGTTCTTTGTTTTTCAATATCTTTCCCTCCAATAATTTCCTTATATATTAAATATACATTTAATAATTACTTATGTCAAGGATGGTATTTTGTTTTTTATTGATGGATTTTGTCGTGTTTCTATACTTTTAAATAGTTTGCCAAAAAAATGCAGACTTTTGTCGAATATTTTTATAAAAATTAGACAATTTGTGCTTGACTTTTCAAATTCAATAGTATATCATTTATATAGATTTATTTTTTAGGGTGCGATATGTCAAACAGTAATTTTAGCAATAATACAACTGACGAAGAGCTCATTCAGTTAATTAAAATTGATAACAATAATGTTGCGTTAAGTTCTTTATTGCAAAAGTACAGACCGATTATTTTTTCCAAAATCCGTGCCTTTAATTTTAATGAATGCGATATTGATGACATTTATCAGGAATGTATTATAGCCTTATATAGTATCATATTCGATTATAATCCCGAAAAATCATCATTTCGCACCTTTTCTGATATTTGCATTAACAGAATACTTTTTTCAATTATGCGCAGTAAGTATAGTAAAAGGCGTATTCCTCAAGACTTCCTTGTTGATTTTGATGAATCTGATTTTATTGCTGATACAAACTCTCCTGAGTTAATTTTTGAACGCTATAACAATTATGAATTACTTCTTCACAAGGTTAGTGAACATTTATCAAAGTTAGAGTTACAAGTTTTATTTAAACTTGTTGCGGGTTTAAGTTATGCAGAAATCTCCGATGAATTGGACATTACTTTAAAATCAGTAGATAATGCTGTTCAGAGAATTCGCAAAAAGTTTTCAAATTTATAAAATATGCCCAAAGTAGCTTAATAGTAGAGCGTTGATTACAAAGATGTTGGTGCGATTCCGACCAGGGGCGAAAAAACATTCCGAAAGAGGTACAAAAACATGTTCGAAGACAAGACACTGGTATGCAAGGACTGCGGAGCGGAATTTGTGTTCACTGCAGGTGAGCAGGAATTCTATGATTCTAAAGGCTTTGTAAATGAGCCGCAGCGCTGTAAGGGCTGCCGCGATGCACGTAAAAATGCAGGCAGAGCTCCCAGACAATATTATGAAGCAGTTTGCGCTTCATGCGGTGGAGTTGCAAAAGTTCCTTTCATGCCAAGGGAAGATCGCCCTGTATATTGTAGCGAATGCTTCGCAAATATGAAGGAAGAAGCAGAATTTTAGAACATAAAAAGCCGTTCAATGCTGAACGGCTTTTTAATTTTTTAATAGGTTCGAAGTGCTTTTATTTTTTACCAATTCTTGCAAAAAATTTGAATGTAAGGGGCCAGACACAACCGGCAACAACTACCACAAGAAAATATCTTAGTGTTTCAACAACTATTGGCGCTTTAATTCCAAGCACATTAAATACAGGTTTTAACCCCTCTTTCACAATTAAGATTGCGGCTAATCCTAAAACTACTTTTAAAATTTGGCCAAGCAAAGGAGCTTTCGAACTAAAATTTGTATATTTGTTATCAAAATAAAATACCACAACTATACCAAGAATTCCACCAAAGAGTTTGTATGCATTTTTAATAGCAGATTGTAAGTTAGTTATATCGGTTTCTGATGGGAATTTGTAAAAATTAACATAAAATAGATATGCTACAGAAATTACAAGCATCAGTAGAATTAACCACCACATATACCTATGGTCTTTTTCTGCTTTTTTTATTATGGGATAGAAGGAAAAAATAAGGATCATCGCAATTATTACAGAAGTAATTACATCTTCAAAAGTATGCACACCAAGATACATTCTTGATATTGGAACAAGAAAGGCAATTATGATTGAAAAAATACGTATGAATTTTTTATTGAAAAAGCGCGCAATTCCACCAAACGTGGCAACAGAGCTTTGTGTATGACCGCTTGGAAAAGAATAGCCGGCGGCTTCTGCTCTTGCGGCTTCAACGATTGTAAATTCAGGGTCTCTTATCCAAGGTCGAGGAATGCGACAGGTAATTTTTAAAAATTGATTTATTATTGTACCTAAAAAACCAATACTCAGTATGTAGTATCCGGAATATTTATTTATACACCAAAAACAAACCAATGCCGCTATCATAAAAACTGTTTCTTCACCAAATGTGGTTATAAACAAAAAGAAAGCATCTAACACTGGGTTACGAATAGATTCAAAAAAATATAAAATATCCATAAAAATATCCTTTTCGCAATAGTATATTTTAATAGGGTCTAAACTTATTTTTTGTAAGCTTCGACCCTAATAAAAATTAAACATTAAATCTAAAAAGTACAATATCTCCGTCTTGCATTACATATTCCTTGCCTTCGCTACGCACAAGACCTTTTTCTTTAGCAGCAACCATATTTCCACATTCCATCAAATCCTTGAATGCTACCACTTCAGCGCGAATAAATCCACGTTCAAAATCGGTATGTATTTTGCCTGCAGCTTGAGGTGCTTTTGTACCCTTAGTTATTGTCCAAGCGCGAACTTCGGGCTTGCCTGCTGTAAGATAGGAAATAAGTCCCAACAAGGAATAACATTTTTTAATAAGTCTTTCAAGGCCTGATTGTTCAAGGTCAAGTTCAGATAGGAACATAAGCTTTTCTTCGGGTTCAAGCTCTGATATTTGTGCTTCTAATTCGGCGCAGATTGGCAATGTATCGGCGTTTTCTGATTTTGCAATTTCCTTTACCTTAGAAAAGTATGCATTGTTTTCATATCCCGAACTGAAATCTTCTTCGCTCATATTGCAAGCATAAATTACAGGCTTCATTGAGAGCAAAGAAACCTCTTTCAGCATCGCAAGCTCGTCATCCGTTTTTTCCATTGAACGGGCAGGGGCGCCTGATTCCAAATGTGCAAATAGACGCTTCAAAAAGTCAACCTCGGTTGCTAAACTTTTATCGCCCTTCATCAATTTCGCAACTCTGTCGATACGATTTTGAATCATATCCATATCGGCAAAAATTAACTCTAGATTTATTGTTTCTATGTCGCGAGTTGGGTCAACAGAGCCATCTACATGAACAATATTTGTATCGTCAAAGCAGCGTACAACGTGAACTATTGCATCAACCTCACGAATATGAGAAAGGAATTTATTACCTAAACCTTCACCTTTAGACGCGCCTTTTACAAGCCCGGCTATATCAACAAATTCAATAGTAGCAGGGGTGAATTTTTCAGGCTCATACATTTCTGCTAATTTATCTAAACGTTCGTCGGGCACCGATACCATACCAACATTGGGCTCGATTGTACAGAAGGGATAATTGGCAGATTGAGCACCTGCAGAAGTGATTGCATTAAATAAAGTGGATTTACCAACATTAGGTAGTCCTACAATTCCTAGTTTCATTTTTTCTTCCTCCAAACATAATCATATATATTATATAAGCATTTAATTCCTTTTTCAATAATTATTTAAATTTTTTTAAAATATAGACTATTATTTTCCATTAAATTATAGTATAATATTTAAGTAATATGTTAAAAGTCAGGGTGATGAACAATATGCAAACTGAATTTTCTGTATCATTGCAAAAGATTATCAATGAATTTTTATTAGAAGAGATATACACTCCAATCAATCCGGAAGAAATAGATATCAAAAGCACTGAAATCAACAAACCCGGTATTCAATTTGGTGGATATTATGAATTCTATGATAATTCAAGAATTCAAATTATAGGAAAATTAGAAGATAGTTTTCTATACAACCATTCTGACGATGAATGTCTAAAAATAATTGATAAATTCTTTTCAACTAAACCGCCTGTTGTAATCATCACGCGTAATTTAAATGTATCTGACATTATGCTTGATGCTGCCAAAACTTACGATGTACCCATTTATCGCACTCCTGATAGTACATCTAGTTTTATGTCGGCACTTATTGCCTTTTTAAATGTAAAATTAGCTCCTCGCGTTGTTCGCCACGGAGTTTTGGTGGAAGTATATGGTGAAGGTGTACTTATTTTAGGTGACAGCGGAATTGGTAAAAGCGAAACTGCCATAGAATTAGTTAAACGCGGACACCGACTTATAGCCGATGATGCTGTTGAAATCAGAAAGGTTTCTTCAAAATCGTTAGTAGGCTCTGCACCTGAAAACATCCGTCATTATATTGAATTACGCGGTATAGGTATAGTTAATGTAAGAAGAATTTTTGGTATGGGCTCTGTTAAGCTTACTGAAAAGATTGATATGGTAATCAATCTTGAAACTTGGGAATCCGGTAAGCAATACGACCGTATGGGTCTAGAAGCTGAAACTATGAATATTTTAGGATTGGATGTTGTATCTGTAACAATTCCGGTTAAGCCGGGTAGAAATCTCGCTGTAGTAATTGAAGTTGCAGCAATGAATAACAGGCAAAAAAAATTAGGCTATAATGCAGCTGCAGAGCTATTAGAAAAACTCGGTATGGAAGATACTATTAAACAAACAACACATAGCGAAGTTGAACCATTTTGATTACAAATGAAATAGACAATGGCGGGTATTATAAATACTGCAATGATAAATTAAATTTATTGATTAAGGGTGTTATGATTTGCAAGATTCTGTTTTGAATTTTTTAGAAAGTGAAAAAATTGAATATATTCAAAACGCACCGATGTCAGAGTATACTACCTTTAAAATTGGTGGTCCGGCTGATTTTTTATGTATGCCTAGTTGTTTATCACAACTAAAAGCCCTACTTTCCTTTTGCAGAATAGGGGAGATACCATATTTTATTTTAGGTAACGGTTCAAATTTACTTGTTTCAGATTTAGGGATAAGCGGAGTTGTAATTTCGTTAAAATATTTTAACGAGATTGTTTACGAGCCGGCATTTGAAATTGTTTGTGGTGCAGGGGTTAAACTTTCTAAATTATGCACCTTTGCATTAGAAAACTCTTTATCCGGTTTAGAGTTTGCTTGGGGAATCCCAGGTACCGTAGGCGGTGCGGTGTATATGAATGCCGGCGCATACAATGGTGAAATTTCTAATGTTTTAGAAGAATGCACCTTTATTGATGAAGAAGGCAACGTAGTAAGAGCCGACGTTTCCAGCCTTGATTTAGGCTATAGAAAAAGCATTTTTACTGATACTAATAAAGTAATAATAAGCACACGTTTTAAACTCAAAAATGAACGCAAAGAAAATATCAAAGCTGTTATGGAAGACTTAATCAACAGAAGAAAAAGCAAACAGCCTTTGGAATTTCCTAGCGCAGGTAGTACCTTTAAAAGACCTGTTGGCTATTTTGCAGGAGCGCTTATTGAAGAATGTGGTCTTAAAGGCGAAAGCGTTGGTGATGCTATGGTTAGTGAAAAGCATGCAGGATTTGTAGTCAACAAAGGTAATGCAACCTGCCACGATGTAATGCAACTAATTTCCAAAATTAAACAGGAAGTATTTTTGCAAAAGAGTGTTGAGCTTGAACCGGAGGTTAAAATAATTGGAAAACTCGGATTTTAATTTTGTTATCATCACCGGTATGTCGGGCGCGGGTAAATCGCAGGCGGCAAATGTACTGGAAGATATAGGATATTATTGTATAGATAACATACCTCCTGTTTTAATTCCATCAATTGTAAACCTGAGTATTAAAGGTGAGGTAAATCTATCAAAGATTGCCGTTATAACCGACCTTCGCGGTGGCGAAATGTTCAATGAAATAAATGAAACTATTTCTAATTTAAATGCTAGAAATATATATCCAAAAGTATTATTTTTAGATGCTTCTGATACGGAATTAGCAAGAAGATATAAAGAAAGTCGACGTGTTCATCCGCTTTCTTCTCTTAATCTATCAATTGATGCCGCTATTTCTAAAGAGAGGGAATGTCTTAAAGAAATAAGAAATAATTCAGATTTTATTATTGATACAACCCATTATTCAAGCAGTCAGCTGAAGCAACGAATTATTGATATTTTCTTTAATGACAAACGACTTTCATTAAAAGTTCAGATAATAACATTTGGTTCAAAGCACGGACCTTGTACAGATGCAGATTTAGTTTTTGATGTAAGATGTCTTCCTAATCCATATTATATCGACGAACTCAGGAATTTTACGGGCTTGGATAAACAGGTTCAAGATTATGTTATGAGTTTTCCTCAATCTCAAAAACTAGTTGAAAAGCTATTAGATTTAATCAGTTTTTTAATTCCTCTGTACCAAAGTGAAGGAAAAAGTCAGCTTGTAATCGGTGTTGGTTGTACCGGCGGTAAGCACCGTTCTGTTACTGTTGCAAATGAGATTCATAAATTCCTTTTATCGAATGGCTACGATTCAAGCTTAAATAATAGGGATGTTAATAAGTAAATACTTTTTTGGTGATTGTATGTCTTTTTCATCAGATGTAAAAGCAGATTTATGTAAAATTAAGCCTTCCGGTTGCTGTGCGTATGCTGAGCTTTACGGAATGTTATTATTAAGTCGCAATTTTTTAAATAGTGATGTTTTTTATTGTTCTGAAAGAAATGATATTACCGAACGATGTGCATCACTAATTTACGGCGCATATAAGTTTAGACCTGAGTATTTAAAAAAAAGCGGCAACTATTGCTTAAAATCCACAATTATAAATGTTGGAAAGTTATATACCGATGTTGTTACTACCAACTATATTACAGATGCTTTTGAGTGTAAAAACTGCCTTTCCGCCTTTCTTAGAGGTGCATTTCTTTCCAGCGGAACTGTTACAGATCCTAACAAGGATTTTCACTTAGAGCTTAAAACTAAGGACGAGCCTATTGCAATATCTATACACGCATTATTATCTTCCGATGGCTTTAATGCTCATATTTCTAAAAGAGGTAATTATCATATAGTTTATTTTAAAGGGAATGAATCGGTCTCGGATTTTCTTGCTTTAATAGGCGCATCCAAAAAGGCTTTAGATGTAATAGATGTAGGAATGATAAAAGAGATGCGAAACCGCGTAAATAGAGCCAAAAACTGCGAAACAGCAAATATTGGTAAGACAGTTAATGCTATGTTAAAACAGGTTAATGCGATACATACACTGAAGAATAACGGAAGATTGTATAATTTATCCGAAGAACTTCAGTTTGCCGCTAAGTTAAGAATAGACAATCCAGATATGTCATTAAATGACCTTTCAAAAATTTGTGGAATTTCCCGTTCCGGTTTAAATCACCGTTTAAACCGACTGATTGAATTAGCTAAGGAAAAATAAGGAGTGATATAATTGCCTTTTGTACATCTTCATGTTCATACAGAATATAGCTTGCTTGACGGCGCTTGTCGGATAAATGAGCTTATTAGTGTTGCAAAAAATGATGGACAAACCGCAATTGCACTAACCGACCACGGCGTTATGTATGGCGCTGTGGATTTTTTTAAGGCTGCTAAAAATGCGGGGATCAAACCAATAATCGGATGCGAAGTTTATGTGGCGCCTAGATCAAGATTCGATAAAGACAAAAGTCAAGACTCTAAATACAGTCATCTTATTTTATTATGCAAGAACGAAAAAGGGTATAACAATCTTATCTATTTGGTTTCTAAGGCTTTTATAGAGGGATTTTATTCAAAGCCAAGAATTGATAAAGATCTGCTTAAAAATCACAGTGATGGACTAATTGCGCTTTCTGCTTGCTTGGCGGGGGAGATCCCAACCAAGATTTTACAAAATAATTACGAGGGCGCAAAAAAATCTGCGCAGGAATATAATGAAATATTCGGTATAAATAATTATTATTTGGAGTTGCAGGACCATGGTTATCCTGAAGAAAAAACTGTAAATTCAAAGCTTATTCAAATTTCTAAGGAAACTGGCATACCCTTGGTTTGCACTAATGATGTTCATTATACAAACAAAGAAGACTATGAAATGCAGAACGTTTTATTGTGCATTGGAACTAACCATACAATAAACGAAGAAAATCCCCTTTCTTTTACAACACAAGAGTTTTATTTAAAAACTCAAACAGAAATGGAAGATTTGTTCAGTTATATTCCGGAAGCTGTTAAAAATTCAGTATCAATTTCAGAAAAGTGCAATTTTGAGTTTGAGTTTGGCAATATTAAATTACCTTATTTCGATTTAGGGAATAGGGTTCATAGCGAGGTTTTAAAAGAGCTTTGTTATAATGGTTTATATAGGATTATGGGGAATAATCCGCCCACTGAATATATAGAGCGTTTGGAATATGAAATGGCAACCATCAATAAAATGGGCTACACAGATTATTTTTTAATTGTTTCTGATTTTGTGGAATTTGCTAAAAATAATAAAATACCAGTTGGTCCGGGAAGGGGATCGGGTGCAGGAAGCCTTGCAGCATATTGTATGGGGATAACAGGAATTGACCCTATAAAATTAGGGCTGTTATTTGAACGCTTTCTTAATCCCGAACGGGTATCAATGCCTGATTTCGATATTGATTTTTGCTATATTCGAAGGCAAGAGGTTATAGATTATGTTATTTCTAAATATGGCGAAGATCATGTTTCTCAGATAGCTACATTTGGAACACTAAAGGCAAGAGCTGCGGTAAGGGATGTAGGCAGAGTATATGGAATTTCCTACTCACTATGCGATACTGTTGCAAAACTAATCACAAACCGTTTAGGCGCCACCATTGATGATGCATTAGAAGAATCTAATGAATTAAGACAAAAGTACAATACCAACGCTGATGTTAAAAAAATACTTGATATGGCGCGTCGCATTGAAGGAATGCCAAGACATATGTCCACCCATGCTGCTGGTGTTGTAATAACAGATAAACCTGTTTCTTATTATGTACCATTAGCCGTCAGTGACACGGTTGTTGTTTCTCAATATGCTATGAACAATTTAGATATGTTGGGTTTGCTAAAGATGGACTTTTTAGGACTTCGCAACCTCACTGTTATTGATGACACCGTAAGGCTTATTGGTAATGACTTTAATATTCAAAATATTCCGCTAGATGATGAGAAAACCATAAATATGATGGCATCAGGTGATACAATTGGTGTGTTTCAGTATGAATCAGCTGGTATGCGAGCTGTGCTAAAAAGCCTGAAGCCTGAGAACATGGAGGATCTGATTGCGGTTATATCTCTTTATCGACCAGGGCCCCGACAGTATATACCCAAATATATTCATTTTAGACATAATAAAGACAAAATAGTATATGATACACCACTTTTGGAGCCAATACTCAGCGTAACTTACGGTTGTATTGTTTATCAAGAACAGGTTATGCAAATATTCCGTCACATTGCGGGATATTCATTTGGTCGTGCAGATATAGTAAGGCGTGCTATGTCTAAGAAAAAGCACGATGTATTAAAAAGAGAGCAAAATGTTTTTATATACGGTGAAAAAGACGATAATGGCAAATATATTGTTGAAGGAGCTATCAATAGGGGAGTACCCGAAAAGATTGCTATAAAACTCTTCCAAGAAATTACCGCTTTTTCATCATATGCATTTAATAAATCTCACGCAGCGGCATACGCTTATGTTGCTTATCAAACTGCTTATTTAAAATGTCATCACACAAAGGAATATATGGCATCACTGCTGACTAGCGTATTGGATTTTTCAGGCAAGGTTTCTGAATATCTTAAAGAGTGCGAGAGAATGAACTTCAAAATTTTACCGCCGTGCGTTAATAAAAGCTTTGGAGAATTTACTTGTGAATCAGATGGAGTACGATTCGGCTTGTTGGCTGTAAAAAATCTCGGTAGAAATAATATAAAATCTATTGTTGAAATAAGAGAAACTTTAGGAGAATTTAAAAATATATATGATTTCTGTATAAAAATCAGTAGTTCTCCAATCAACCGACGTGGTATAGAAGCTCTTATAAAATGCGGTGCGTTAGATTGCTTTGGATTAACCCGTCGCGCCTTGATATTATCTATTGACAAAATTTATAACTATATTGAAAATGAACGCAAATCTATAGGCGGTGGACAAATTTCGCTTTTCAGTAATAATGAAAAATTGAATAGTATAAATTACGACATAGCTGATTCAACAGAATTTTCAGCTGAAGAAATTTTGAATTTTGAAAGAGAAGTAACTGATTATTATATTTCGGGGCATCCTATCCAAGAATTTGGGCGATTCGTTCCAATAATTGGCACAAAAACTATTTCTGAGCTACTAACTGCTGAAGAAACCGGAACGATAAAAGATGGTGAAACCGTAACACTTCTAGGTTTAATCACAGCTTATAAACAGCGGAAAACAAAGCAAAACAAAATAATGGCTAACATAACTTTAGAAGATATGACCGGTCAAATTAACGCCATTGCTTTTGAAAAGGTAATAGATAATTATTCTTTATTGATTTCTTCAGGTGAAATTGTAATTATCACCGGAAAACTTGGGTTTAAAGAAGAAGAGGACCCAGAAATTATATGCAATAAAATTGAGAAATTTAATAGTGAGGAATATTTGGATAATATTTCAAACAAAACCGAAACAAGTATAATACAGGCAAATAAAATTAAAATAAATATAAACAGTGACAACGAAAAATTCAAGCATAAATTACAGCTCATATGTGCGTTATTTGACGGTGATACTGAATTGGTTGTTCGACAAGAATTTGAAACCACAGTGGGTAAAATTGCACTCACAGAAAATATTTTATCCCTATTGATGAAAAATTTTGGTGAAAACTCTATTTTAATTGAAAAATAACGGAAATTCTATTGACTTTATTTAAAAATTTTTATATTATTATACTGTTATGATTTTTAGTATTAGGTGATTTATATGGAAAGCAAAATTAAAACAATCGGTATACTCACAAGCGGCGGCGACGCACCCGGAATGAACGCTGCAGTACGGTCAGTTGCCAGAACAGCTTTGAAAAAAGGATTAAAAGTATACGGAATAAATTGTGGATATAACGGTTTAATAGAAGCGGATCTTTTTGAGATGGATATTCGCTCTGTTTCAAATATTCTTCAAAACGGCGGTACAATCCTCAGCACAGCCAGAAGCCCTAAATTTAAAACAAAAGAGGGAATTATGGCTGCTGTTGCGACATGTAAAAAATACGGTATAGACGGTGTTGTTGTTATTGGCGGCGACGGATCTTTCCGTGGTGCAAGAGATTTATCTCTTAACGGTATTCCTTGCGTTGGCATACCCGGAACTATCGACAATGATATCGCTGCTACAGACGAAACAATTGGTTTTGATACTGCTATGAACACAGCAATGCAAATGATAGATAAATTAAGGGATACTTCTCGTTCACATAATAGATGCTCAGTAATTGAGGTTATGGGCAGAAGATGCGGTGATATAGCGCTTAGAACAGGTATTGCCGTTGGTGCAACATCTATTCTTATTCCCGAAATCACCTTCGACTTTAATAAAGATGTTATTGAAAAAATTCAGCTTGGTATGACATATGGCAAAAATCACTTCATAATAGTTGTTGCCGAGGGTGTTTATAATGAAGAAAACGGTTTAAGCAATGTTTATGATATTGCAAAGAAGGTTGAAGATGCCACTGGCGTTGAATCACGTGCAACAATATTGGGACACGTTCAAAGAGGCGGAAGTCCCACCGTACGTGATAGACTACTTGCTAGCAGCATGGGTAATTATGCTGTGAATTTGTTGATTCAGGGAATTGGCAATAGGGTTGTTTCAATTAGAAACAGCGTTATTGTCGATGACGATATTTATGAAGCACTTAATATGAAAAACAGTGTTAATAAGCATCTGTATGATGTTGCTTATGAAATTTCTTTCTAACTAAAATTCAAATGCAGCCTGATATTATATCGGGTTGCATTTTGTGTTATAAGAGGTGTAATTATGAGTCTTGCAATTATAACAGGTGCTTCCTCAGGCCTTGGTAAGGAATTTGCTATACAGTTAAAAAAACAAAATCTTGCAAATGAATTTTGGCTGATTTCGAGAAGAACAGATAAATTAAAAGCTTTAGCAAAAACTCTGGATTGCAAATGCAAAATTTTATCTTTGGATTTATCTGTTTTGAATGATTTAGAAGCATATAAAAGGGAACTGATGCTGAACACACCAAAAGTAAAGTATTTAATAAATGCAGCGGGCTATGGGAAATACGGTGATTATACAGTTATAAATACAGATATTGCTTTTAATATGATTGACCTTAATATTAAAGCGTTGGTGTATGTTACTCAAGAAACCATTCCTTTTATGTCAGAGAATTCACACATCCTGCAATTAGGCTCTGCTTCCACATATCATCCGCTACCAAACTTTAATATATATGCGTCTACTAAGTCATTTGTTAAGCATTATTCGCGGGCTCTTCACAGAGAGTTAAGAAATAAACAAATATCTGTTACTACAGTTAATCCTGGTTGGGTTAAAACAGAGTTCTTCGCAAGAGCTGAAATAAATGATACTGCTCCTGATTCTTTTGCAAGGCCAATGGTTAATGCCACACAAGTTGTAAACAAAGCAATAAAGGATACAATAAAAAATAAAGATATTTCTATGTATCACTGGTATAACAATATACACCATTTTTTATCTAAAATTCTACCACATTCTATTCTTATTAAAATTTGGGAAACTATGCAAAGAAAAAACTGAAAAACAGCAATAAATAGCTATTAAAATTTAAAATATATATTGAAATAATTTTCTTTTATGGTAGAATAAAAGAAACTATTACTGGTGATAAATATTTACATCTATCTGAACTGAATTTGCGTTTAAATGTAAATATTAAAAGGCGAGGAGAATTATTATGAAGAAGTACAGAGTTGCGGTTATTGGCTGTGGTGTCATTGCACCTAATCATTTAACTGTATTAGATAAGCTTAATAATATAGAAATCGTTGCTGTATGTGATATACGAAAAGAAAGAGCAGATGCAAAAGCTAAGGAATACAACTGCAAAAGTTATTGCGATTATAAAGAAATGATCGAAAAAGAACAGCTTGATAGTGTACATATTTGTCTTCCGCATTATCTTCATTCTGAGGTTGCAATATACGCTTTAAATTCAGGATTAAATGTTCTGTGCGAAAAGCCTATGGACATTTCTTATGAAAAAGCATTATTGATGAAAGAGACTGCAGAAAAATCCGGCAAAAAGCTTGGTATTATATTTCAAAATCGTTATAATCCTGGTAGCAAATTCACCTTCGACCTTCTCGAATCCGGTAAAATTGGTGCTCTTAAGGGAATTTCTGCAAATCTTACTTGGAGAAGAGATCAAGAATATTATAACCAAGATGAATGGCGCGGTAAATGGGCTACTGAGGGCGGCGGTGTTTTAATAAACCAAGCAATACACACAGTAGACCTTACAAGGTATATGGTGGGTAGCGACGTTGTTTCTGTTTCAGCAAGTACCGCCCATAGAGGTAAAACAACCGTTGAAGTAGAGGATACTGCAGAAGGTATTGTAAAATTTGAAAACGGTGTAGAGGTTATATTTTATTTTAGCATTAACTGTGTTAGAGATAAACATATTCAGGTTGATGTTTATTGCGAGAAGGGTGTAATTAACATTTCCGGTGGTGATGCAGTTGCGAACTACTACGATGGTACAACCGTACGCTCTTGCGACAATGCCAACTTAAATAATCCCGGTAAAGCCTGCTACGGTGTAGGTCATTACGCTCAAATTGAGGAATATTACTCAGAAAACTCTGAAGTTAAAGTCAGAAAAACTTTAGATGAAGCATTAAAAACACAAAAACTATTAGAGGAAATTTACAATTCTGCTGGAATTAAGAGATTTTAATTAGTGTCTAAAACTCCGTGAGCTTTTGAACTTCACGGAGTTTTATTTATTGTTATTATGTAATATTTATTCATAAAAGCGCATATGTATTAGCAGTAAAATATGTTAATTATAAGGAGCGCAGGAATTATGGAAATAAACATAACAAAACAAGCTGTTGTCACTAACGAAACAATATTTGAGCAAACTATTGAACAGGCTATTGACACCGATTTTACTATGCCAGATTATTGTCCTGATATTGTTAGAATACTGAAATGCAAAATCTCGCCAAGAGTTTCTTCAAAAAGCATAACTGGAGACTCACTTTCTATTGACGGCACCTCACTCGTAACAGTAATATATTGTGATGAGGAGAACAAGATTCGCAGTTTTGAAAACGAGGTTGATTTTCAAAAAATATTACCTGTAGGTGAAGTTGATGAAAATAATTGTATCGTAGTAAGTATTTCTCAAGACTATGCTAATTGCAGGGCAATTACCCCAAGGAAAATTGATATTCACGGTGTTTTGGCAGTAAAGATCAAGATTATATGTGCTAAATCAAAGGAAATAATCACTGATATTGATTGTGAGGGAATGCAACTTAAGAGCGGAAGCTGTCCTGCGACCAATCCATTGGGCTTTTCTGAAAAAATTGTTGTTATTGAAGAGGATCTGGAATTAAGCCGAGGATCAGGCGCAATCAGGTCTGTATTACGAAGTGATGCAAGAGCTATTACTGAACAATGCAAACTAATTGGTAGCAAAGCAGTTGTTAAAGGGGATATAATGATAAATGCATTATATTGTACAGACGAGGGTAATGTTGAAAAATATGAAAACAGAATACCGTTTAACCAAATCGTCGATTTAAATATTGATGGTGATGACTGTAAATGCGATGTCGATTTAAATATACTATCTTGTATGCTAAAACCCCGAACAAATTTATCAGGTGAAGCCAGATCTTTTGCTTTTGAATGCAAGCTTTCGATATTAGCAATGGCTAGTTGTGATAATGATATACCAGTAATTTATGATGCATTTTGCACCAAACACGATATGGAAATTGACACTAACCGAGTTCAATTTAAAAAACTAGATTCTACCTTAAATGAAAGGTATATGTGCAAAAAAACATTAGATTTTTCTGAAAAAACCTTCGGTACAGTAGTAGATATGTGGTGCGAAAACAAACTTGGTCAGGTTAAAATTCAAGAAAATCAGTTATTATTGAATGGAACAACGGTAATTTGTATCCTTACATACGATTGCGATGGACAGCCGCAATATTATGAAAGAAGTGTAGATTTTGAATACAATAATAATCTTCAAAATTCAAGTGATACCTTATTATCGGAAGCAGACATTTCAACATCATCTTGTGCGTATACCGTGATTGGTGAAGATAAACTGGAGGCAAGAATTGAACTTTGTATCAACGCTAAAATTTTCTCCTTAAATGATGAATGCGTTATAAAACACGCAACCATTGATTCAATGCCTACAACACGTAATAAAAAGGCACCAATGATTGTCTACTACGCGCACGAAGGAGAAAAGATTTGGGACATTGCAAAAAACTATAATGCAAGTTGTAGCGATATAATTACTGTAAATAGACTCGAAGAAAACGATTTAAAATCAAATTGTGTTTTGTTGATACCGTAAAGATAAAAAAGGTTGTAGATGGTTTGCTCTATCTACAACCTTTAAATTTATTATAATAAACCACCGTCGGCAATAATATTTTGACCTGTTATAAATTTAGAATCATTGGATGCAAGAAAATATGCAATATTGGCTATTTCATCAGGAGAACCGATGCGACATAGAGCTGTAGATTCTTTTAATTGCCATAAATCATCTGCTGTGAGAGAAGAATTCATATCAGTATCTATTACTCCTGGCGAAATACAATTAACCTTTATTCCGCTTGGCCCCAATTCTTTAGCTAATGCTTTTGTAAATCCAATAAGTCCCGCTTTAGAGGTGGAATAAGCGACCTCACATGAAGCACCACTTACACCCCAAATTGAAGAAATGTTTATTATATTACCGTTTTTAGCATTTATAAAGTAGGGGAGAAGTGCCTTCGTTAAATAGAATGCCGAAGAAAGGTTAGTATTTATTATATTATTCCAACAATCAAAATCAAGGTCGTTAATTGGTGCTATATGCGTAATTCCTGCGTTATTGATAAGTGTATCAATTGTGCCAAAGCATTCTATAAATGATTTCCCTAATTCTAAGCAGTCGCTGGGATTTGAAATATCAGCAGGGAAAATTTCTGCCACTCCACCATTATTTATGATTATGTTTTTTAGGTCTTTAGCAGTAGCTTCTGAATTATTATAGTTAATTCCAATACAGTATCCTTGTTCTGCGAATTTTAATGCTATGGCTTTACCGATTCCGCGTGAAGCACCTGTAATCAAAACACATTTATTCATAAAATACCTCAGTTTTTTTATTTTAGTATAATACTTTTAAAAAACAAAGTCAACAACATTTAGTTAACATAAAACCAGTGCACAACAATATGCTGAGGTTTACATAAATACTTTACATAAAATTTTTACTTTTGCACGATTATTGGTTGACATAAAATTGTTTTTATAGTATTATTAAAATACTTTCCTCTGCAGTAATATAAAGAATATATTATTCATATTATTTAAAGAGGGAAGGTGTATTTATGATAGGGACAACCCTGAATTTTAAGCCGAACAGAAGAATTAAATTATCTAGCACCGATATTATCGTTTTGTTTATTTTGCTATCCTTTATAATTGGATTCGCGATAGGTGTATTTTTGATTTCCGGTAATAACTCTGTTTTTCTCCATCTAGCGGAGAACGGTTTTAAAAAGCTTTTTCTTTCTGATAATACTAGTAATTTTTGGGCGCAAGCATTGAACGCTATTTTGCGTTTTCTTCCATTTATGGCGTTTTCTTTTTTGTTTGGAACATGTATTTTGGGTTGTGCTCTAATACCTGCAGTTTGCGTGATTAAAGGCATATCTGACGGGTTAATAGTAGCATATGTATATAACACCTATGCTATAAGCGGTATGGGATTTACTGTGCTGATTCTAGCGCCTTATATTATCATTTGTGCATACGCATTAGTGCTTGCTGGCAGGGAATCGCTTTGTTTTTCTGATAGAATTTTAAGAAACACCTTGCCTAAAGGGACGTCATACAACTTATCTGGTGATTTTAAAATTTATTGTATCAGATATATTTTTATTTTTGTTTTGGCAATCTTTGCTGCAGTTTTAAATTCTATACTTAAAATTGTTTTTTTAGGATATTTTAATTTATAATTTATTTGTACGAGGTTAAAATGAAGGATTATTTAAATGAATTCATAGGATTTTTATCACATGTAAAAAAATCTTCCCAAAACACTATTGATTCGTATAAAAGAGATATTTTAAAGTTTTGTGAATATCTCTGTGAACACAACATAAAGGATGCCGCACTTGTTTCCGAAGAACTAATAAATAATTATTTTTTATTGCTTGAAGCCTCCGGTAAATCTTTTTCAACAATCACTAGGGTTGTTTCATCTGTAAAGATGTATTATAAGTTTTTAAATTCAATTGGAAAACGTAGTGACATTCCGTTAATTAAGACAAATTCACCTAAAGTACAGAAAATTCTTCCTGAGATACTTACCACTGATGAAGTACAGTTATTGCTTTCACAACCCGATATAAAAGATTTAAAAGGTATTCGCGACAAAGCAATGTTGGAAATACTTTATGCTACGGGCATAAAGGTATCAGAACTGATTTCTATCACAGTAGATTCTGTAAATTTACAGCTTGGATTTATAAAGCTCGGCAGTAAAAGAACTGAACGCACTGTACCTTTATATAAAAGTGCAATAAGATCACTTTCGCTTTACATAAATCAAGTAAGAAATTCAATTATTAGTGATGTTAATCAACAGGTATTATTTTCAAATATGAATGGCGGTGTTTTAACTCGTCAGGGTGTTTGGAAAATAATTAAAGGATATGCTAATTCGGCGGGAATTACAAAGGATATAACACCCCATACCATCCGTCATTCCTTTGCATCTCATTTATTGGAAAACGGTGCAAATTTGGAAGATGTAAAAGATTTACTTGGTTATTCAGATATTTCTTCTACACAAATTTACACACAAATTATCAAAAACAAATATTCAAATGTATACTCAAAATATCATCCATTAGGAAGAAAATAAAATTTAGGAGATAATAAAATGGCTATTCTATATAATCCTACAAGAGAGGGAAAAGGCGTAAGTAAAAATCAAAAAAAGGGCTTTTTTGATTGTTTAAGCATCTTATTTATTAAGTTAAAGGAAATAATACTGGCAAATATAGTATTTTGCTTGTATATGCTTCCTTTGGCACTTATTTCAGTAATTATTGCGTTAATTGTATTTCCTGATACCAATATTTTAAACACTTCTTTTAAATTTCAATTTGTATATCAAATAATGCTTATTCCGTTCCCGTTTGCATTCGCAGGTCCCGCAATGTGCGCTTTAACAAAAATCACACGAGATATCGGTAGGGAAGAGCACGTATTTATTTGGAGTGATTTCTTTGCAGTGTTTAAAAGTTGTTTTAAGAAAGGCGTAATTGTTTCTCTTATTCAGTACATATTTTATATTGCTGCAGCTTTTGCATTGATGGTTTATTGGGGTGATTGGCTATTTTTTGCAATTGCAATAATTGCAACTTTATATTTTTCTTTAATGCAAAAATATATTTATCTTATGACAGTTTCTTTGAATTTAAATGTTTTTAAAATGTATAAAAATGCTTTCTTTCTAATTCTTGTTTCACCTAAAAAAAGCTTTATGGCAATGTTGTTTATAATAATTAGTGCTGTTTTACTTGTTTTGTATTTTATTATGTCGCAAATACAAATTATAACCTTAGCATTTATGGCTATTATGATAATTTTAGTGCACTTTTCTATGCAGAGACTTTTTATTAACTACTATTGTTTTAAAGTAATAATAGATGAGGTGGTAGAGCCATATTATAAAGAAAATAATCAAGAATTTGTAAATAATGATATCGTAGACAATATGCCAGAAGACGATAAATATAAAAACGACGCTAACATCTCCGAAAAAAGTGAATATGTATATGAAAACGGAAAACTTATAAAAAAAGAGCTCTCTGAGCAAAAAAGCATATTTGAAGACACAACCGATAATTAAAAATAAGGTGCAAGTTCATTAAGAATTTGCACCTTATTTTTTTGGTTTTATTTTAGATAACGGATTTGCAGCAGTTGCTTCTTCAATTTGTTTATCTGAAACATGTGTATAAATTTGTGTTGTGCCAAGATTTTCGTGCCCTAAAATGTTTTGTATAACCCTGATATCAACTCCGCCTTTTTGGTACATCAAGGTTGCAGCAGTATGCCTTAATTTATGTGTTGAATAGCCTTGACCGCCAAGTCCGCACTTTTCAAAAGTAGATTTTACAATATACTGTACAGTTTTATTGCTGATTCGTGATTTTCTTTTGGATAAAAATAGAGCATCCTTATCCTTTGCTTGAACACCATCTACAGGTCTTTTAGGGATATAGTTCTTTATTGCATCTAGACAGGCATCGTTTAAATAAACAATACGTTCTTTATTACCTTTACCAACTACACGAAGTGTGTTGTCTGTTCGAATACTAGATAAATTCAAGTCACATAGCTCCGAAAGGCGAAGGCCACAATTCAAAAATAAAACCATCATACAATAGTCGCGTTCCTTAAAAGGACCATCAATTGCTTGTAGAAATTTTAGCGACTCATCTAAATCTAGATATTTAGGTAGTGATTTTTTTAATTTTGGTGTTTCAAGCAACTCGGCTGGATTATATTCTATAATGTTTTTGTTTGTATGTAGATATTTAAAATATATCCTTAGAGTAGATGTTTTGCGTGCTCGTGTGGTCGAACTGTTGCCACGCTCATTTTTACAATAAATTAAAAATTGGTATAAATCATTTAGGGTAACAGACTTTAACATATCGGTTGTAACTTTAGAAATATCTGCAGTATTAAAATTATCATCAGAAACCAAACCGCTGGTTACAAGCAAATATCTGAAAAAAGTTCTTAAATCTAAATAATATTCATCAAGTGATTTATTCGATTTACCACGCACAATCTCGCTGTATGTTAAAAAGTCGGATATAAGCGGTGGGGCGCTTTTTCGTTCATTTTTCAACCATTATTCACTCCCCTCAATTATACAAAACTTTGATTTTGTATAATTAGATATATAATTTAGCACAGGGGATTTTTGATATCCCCTAAGGTCTATTATTAAAAAATCAGCTTATAATGCATTTATCCAAGTAAGCCGTGTCGTTTAGCGTATTGTTAACTTCCTCTAATAGCTTTTCCCATTCGCTAGGGTTTTCTACATAATATATTGGACAAAGCTTTCCACTAACATCATAATGTCTTATTATATCCTCAGTTTCTAAATCAAAATTATATAATAACCAAGTGAGCAAGCGTATTAAAGAATTATATGTAATCTCATTAAATTTACCATCATCATTCGGATGGCAAACTTCAATTGAGATTGTATCAACATTTCTATGATTGCTGGCAGCCGAAATTTCATTTAGCGGAAGGCATTGAAGTATCTCCCCTTCTAACCCAACAATAAAATGCGAACTAACATCTGTGCCTTTATTATTAAAATAATCTCTATTCTGCTTTGCTGTTGTTCCGGGATTTCCTACATAATGAACTACTATTTCATTTAATTTCGTCAAAAGAACACCCGTTCTCGCATGGTCGTGAATATCTATAATATCCTCAGTTATCCAATTAGGAATTTCAACTGAACCCAACGCATTAACACGTTTTTTCATATTATAATCACTTATTATTTTGGGTGAAAAACAGCAAATTATCATTATTACAACAATAAATAACGTCGATATAATTAAAACTAATCTGTTTTTTGAATCCTTTTTATGTATTCTTTTCATTATTATTTTTTATACACATTTTGTATATCTTCAATGCGTTTGGTAACACTTTTGCGCAATTCTATTGGAGAAATTGCTTCAATATCACCGCCGAACTGCAGCAACCAAGAAATAAGTCCGTTACTTATATTAGCTTTTGTGCTGAATGTAAAAGTATCGTCGTCGTTTGGCCTTAAATAAAGCTTGTCGCCAAATCTATCTACAACCTGTTCAAGAATAGAAAATTTACAACGAAGTTCTATCGTTTTAAGCTCTCCACCGAACATATTAAAGGTTTTTCTTGCGTAATCAGCAATATCAAAAAATGCTTTGTATTCACTTACCTCACTAAAATGACGAATTTTATCATTTGTTAATGATACCTTTTTCATTCTATCTAAACGCAGATGTATAAGATTATCATATTTATCAATATTTCCAACAAGGTAGTAATGGTCATTTTCCCACAGTAATGCATATGGACTAACAGTAAGTTCACGCACATTTTCAGAAATTCTGTTGTTCTCCGCTAAACTTCTGCGTATATAGGTTAATTCGATTTTTTTATGATTGCTTATAGCATTATTGATACAATCAATGTTATAGAAAATCTCCTCATTAACACATTTGTTTCGATTTTCTATAAAAACTCTTTTGTTAATATCCTTAGCTTGCCAATTGCTCATCAATCCACCAAGTTTTTTAACAAGCACCTGCGTTTTTTTAGGTGTTATAAAATTGGCCGATTCTACTGCATCAATAAGCAACGAAACCTCAGGTAAATCAAAATCTCTTGAGCCGATGAAATATCCAAACTTAGGACTTCTGGTTTTAATTATATCAATGCCAAAATCCTCTAGTACTGCGATATCATCATAAATGCTTTTGCGTTCACTGTCGATATCATACAGTTCCTTTAATTTATCACATATTTCGGTAGCGCCCAATGGATGCAATTCATCTGTATGAGCTTTTAAAATTTCCAGAATGCATAATAATTTAATCTTTTGTTTGGGATTGCCTGCCATTAGTCATTCCCTCCTTAATATTGTTAACAATGTTTATAAGTTCATTTTTAGAGATACTGTGCTGAAGAATTTTAAGCATATTGTTTTTAGATAATCCGGTTGGTAAATTCATAAATCTCAACAATGCTATTCTTAATTGTTTGCTGTAGCTTTGGCCGGTAATACCTAGATTGTAAAGCGTAGTATGGGTTATATCATTATTTGAAATTGCATTTATATTTTTATGGATTCCGCACTTTTCTAGTGCATTTAATATAATATCTTTTTCTACGCCTTCAACGCCGATAAGACCTTCTTTTGAGGCTTGGGTTTTGCGCTTTTCCTTGCCTAGAATTTCAGGAATATACGCATTAAAAACTTCTCCGTCTTTAGCAATTTCCTTTATTCTGTTTCGCAACAAAAGTCCTGCCGAATCGCTGTCAGTCATAATAATAATGCCGCGAGTTTTGGCTAAATTTTTAATTAGTTCAGCCTTTTCTTTATCCTTAAATATTTGAAAACCGTTAATTTCAATAATAAGTGCATCAATTATTCCTGATAACTTAATTTTATCGTATTTTCCCTCTACAATAACCGCTTGGGATAGCTTTATCATATCTTTACCCCTTTAGAAGATATCATAATTAGCTTAATAATAAGCATTCTTAAAATATCCCCTTTTTTTAATTTAGAGGCACCTTTTAACATAGCGTCGGTTTCACATAAAGCGTTTAAGCTTGAATTTATTTGTTCATTACTTAAATTGTTGGCAAGTGCAGACGCGGAATTTAAAACAAAGGCACGGTTACCATAGCCAAAATATGAGGCCACCTCTTTTTGTAAAACATTTGCCCTTTTAGATGTGCTCATTCTGTAAATATCTATGTATGTTTTTGAAAGCTCGTTTACTATTTCCGATTCTTTAACCTTTTGATATAATAAATCCTCAAGAATATTCAATGATTCTTTTACATTATTTGATAACACATATTTAGACATATCAAAAATTCGAGCATTTATTGAGCGAGTGCAAATTCTATCAACAAGCTCCTTAGTGATGGTTCCTGAACCAACATATGAACACAACTTTTCCATTTCGCAAAGGAGTGTGGTTAAATCATCGGAGCAAACTTCTATCATATATCTGGCGGTGGCGGCTTCTAACGTACAATGGCGTTTAAGAGCGCCCGCAGAGAGAGTTTTGGCAATGTCACCCGTCGTCATATGATTTACTTCGGCGACCATCCCCTCCCCTTCGCTTATTGCATTAGCAAGAGTAAGATAGTTTTTAGAAAGTTTTCTGGATTTATACGAATTATCAAGTGCTAACTCAATAGAGGTGAATTTGAATATAACAACACAAACATCAGAAGGATTTCGCACCATTTCGATAAGCTGTTTTAAATCTTTATCGTGAAGCTTGCCTAAATCGTAATCATTAAGAATTATACACTTATATTGACTCATCATTGGAACTTGATATATATTACTTAAAATATTATCAATATCAAATTCGGAATCATAAGTTTTTAGATTGATTTCAGGCAAAGCAGTAATACACTTATTTACAATTTGGTTGGTATAATGGTTAATAAGAAATGGTTCATTCCCGTATATAAAATATACGGGGGCAATAAATCCTGTTTTAATTTTTCTTTTCAACTCATCTTGTGTATATATTCTCAAATAACTCACCTATTATATTTTATTACATTATCTCTTGAATTTCAATAGATTATTAGAGTATTTCTCAGCGACAATTGCACCAAAATCGCTTAACACGGCAGCAGAACCTCCGCGTTTGGCTATATAACCGGTAAAAGCTACAGAATAATCATATCCACAGTTTATTATATATTTGGGGTTATTGCCGTTGATTTTATAGGATACCATAGGATTGTCTGTTAGTATATAATCTGCTACATCCGATACTGCAGTGCCGCAATTATCTAACACTACTGTTTCGCCTAAAACATCAATATAAACGTTATAGTTCTCATCTGACTGTTCAAGAGTGAAATCCAAATAATTAAGACTTAAATCAGAAGTGTTTTCATTACAAACAATTATCTCCTCAACATTTATTCTTTCTGTTAAAGATATTGCCGTGTTGAGCACATCTGTATCATTTGAAGTAATTAGTATAAATTCAATTGATTTTGCCAGATTATTGTAAACATAGTAATAAGCTTCAGATAGCGCATATGAATCAGCTGATGAGGTTATTATTGCAAATTCATCACCGCTTTGTGCAACCGTTACTAAGCCTTTTTCAGCAGGAATAAAAGCTAGCTTATGTGTATTAAGATTTATTCTATTCTGAAAGAAAACACAAACAGCTATTGAAACACAGCTTAATATCGGTATAACTATACATAAAATCAAATTCTTTCTAAAAATAAACATTAAACAAATAAATATAATGATAATACCTAAAATTATATATAGAATAATATCGTCACTATAAAGCACTGTAATATTAAAATTACCGAAAAACTCAATGATTTCTTTAAACAATACAGAAGAATAGTCCAAAACATATCTTACAATGTTAGAAATGTAAGGTATATTAACAACTAATGCGTAGATAATAGCAGAAAATATATTAACATACACAGGTATTGTTACAAATAAATTTGCAAATACTGATATAACAGACACATATCCAAATAAATAAAGAGTGATTGGCATTACCGCTACGCCTGCTGACAGTGAAATAATAATTACTGTCATTATATAAGAGTAAATCTTTTTGAAAAAACCTTTAGGTTTCGTATTCCCTATTAAAAGCTTCGTTAATGTTGGCGAAAAACAAAGTATACCCAATGTTCCAAACGTTGATAAAAGAAGGGAAATATTAAAAATGTTATACGGATTATATAGTGTGAGCACAGTAATTGCAAAACCTAATGAATTTAGTGAATCCCCTCTTCTAGAAAACAACTCTCCTAAGAACATTACTAGATACATTAAGCCTGCACGTAAAATAGAACCTGTAAATCCAGCAACTCCCGATAATATAATCAATAAAAAAATACCAATAATACTGGAAAGCTTCTTGCCTGATTTCAACTTTTGCATAATTGTTACGATACTTATACAAATTACAGAAATATGGAATCCGGAAACTGCCATTATGTGTGCCATTCCGGTTGCTTTAATATCGCGGTAAAAAGCATTGGTTAAATAGGATTTATCTCCTGTTAATATTGCAATAGGTATACCAAAAACTTGGGATTTTGAGTTATTGCTAAAGGTATTGGTAATATACGTTTTTATATCATAATATATTGGTTTGTTTTCTGTAGGGTACACGGCGCAGTAACGAAGCTTACCACCCAACATAATATTATCAGAGTAATAGGAATATTTCATTTCCTCATACAATTCAGAGATATCAATACAAGCTCTTAGTCGGTCGTAACAATTAGCATCTACCTTATATTTACATTTTAATCTTATTTTAAAAGCAAAATCTATATCACCGAAGGAGCCTTTATCCGGCTTTAAAATATAAATGTAGTAATTATTGCTATATGTAGGCTCGTCGGTTAAAGTACCGTTTATAATTATTGATGTGCCGACTAAATCATTCAGTTTATCCCTGCTTTTTATATATCCACTGAAGTAAGCGAATGCTAGTGGAAATATTAAAGAAAAGCATACAATACTTTTTATAAAATTTATTTTAAATTTATAATATAAAATATAACACAAAGCTATTATTACAAAAACAATAGAACAAACAATAGCCAAAGAATTAAACATTATTGAAACAATCGCAGCAGCAACCACAGAAAGCGCAGTAACAAGAAAAAATCTTTTCATTTTAGCACCTGATTATATAAACAGCCCTCGAAATAACTGTCGAGGGCTGTAAATTTTATTTAAAGAATAAGGGCAATTTTTCTAAGAAAATAATATCATCCCTATTTGCGGCATCACCTTCTGCCAAAACAGCACAAGCAGCTGCAATTAAACCGCCTGTTTCTTTTACTAATTGTTGCACGGCGGTTAAGGATTCACCTGTGCTTATAACATCATCAACTATAAGCACCTTTTTATCTTTAAGCTTTAACGCATCCTCACTACCAATAAAAAGCTCTTGAACCTTATTGGTTGTGATAGATTTAACCTTTACGGAAATAGGGCTTGACATATATACCTTTACACCTTTTCTGGCAACTACATATGGCTTACCGCATTGGCGTGACATTTCATATGCAAGAGGTATGCTTTTGGCTTCAGGAGTTAAAATAACATCAAATTCAGGAGCTTTTTTAAGCAATTCTCTTGCAGATGCAATGGTAATCTCAACATCACCAAATAAAATAAATGCCGCGATATCTAAACTATCACTAACAGGAAACTTTTTAAGTTCTCTTTCAATTCCTGCAATGCTCAATGTAAAAGTATTTTCCATAAACAAGTCCCCTTTCATAAATCAACCGGGAGGCCAGGCAAGATTTCTGCGTCCTAGCAAATGGAAATGTAAATGCATTACGGTTTGGCCACCATCTTCACCACAATTATTTACAACTCTGTATCCATTATCCAAATTATTCTCTTTGGCAATTTTGGCAATAGCCTCAAATATTTTGGCAACATAGTTGCTATTATTTTCATTTATATCCGATGCACAAACAATATGCTCTTTAGGTATTATAATTGCGTGAAAAGGAGCTTGTGGGTCAATGTCATAAAATGCATATACAAACTCGTCTTCATATATTTTATTAGATGGAATTTCGCCTGAAATGATTTTGCAAAATAAACAATCCATTTAATTCGCCTCACTTTATTTTAACATAGCAGATATAATACTTACAGCGGAATTCATAGCTTCATCAAGCTTAGCTGAATCCTTGCCACCTGCCATCGCATTGTCGGGTCTTCCGCCGCCGTTACCACCGGTAATTGCGGCAACCTGTTTTACAATATTGCCGGCATGCGCGCCTTTAGATACCGCATCTTTTCCGCACGCGCAAGCAAAGGTCAACTTATTACCACCATTAACAGCAAATAATGCCACAGCATCATTATATTTAGCTTTAAATGCTTCTGACATCTTCTTTAATGCATCTGATTGAGCATCAACAGCAGCAATCACAACTTTAATACCATTTACATCTATAGCAGAATTTATATAGTTATCCATTTGAGAAGAAGCCGTCTGCGCTTCGATACTCTCCAGCTTCTTTTCAAGGGATTTAACTTCTGCTACAGTAGCTGCTACTTTTTGCGGAATATCGTTGATATTTCCAATTTTAAGAGCATTAGCAGTGTTAGTTAATGTATTATAATACTTATCAATTAAATTTAGAACATTGGTGCCTGTTACAGCTTCTATTCTTCTAACACCCGATGCAACGGAACTTTCAGATATAATGCGAAGAAGTCCTATATCGCCCGTTCTTGAAACATGTGTACCTCCGCAAAGCTCAGTTGAACGGTCGCCTGCCTTAACAACGCGAACCTCGTTACCATATTTTTCGCCAAAGAGTGCCATAGCACCCATTGCCTTGGCTTCAGCAATTGGCATAACCTTGTTGAGCACTTCAATGTTTTCCAAAATAGCTGTGTTAATATATTCTTCTACAGCCTTTAGTTCTTCATTTGTAAGAGCGGAAAAATGGGTAAAGTCAAAACGAAGTGCTTTATCGTTAACTAGCTGACCTGCCTGCTCAACGTGGGTACCGAGAACGCTTCGTAACGCTGCCTGTAACAAATGGGCAGCAGTATGATTTCTTTTAATAGCACTGCGACGTGTTTCGTCAATTGTTAAGGTTACATTATCACCAACAGAGATAACACCGGATTTTATTTCAGTAGAATGGGTAATAACGTTCTGTTGATTCTTAGTTGTATCAAGAACTAACGCACTAAGATTGTCATTAGCTATAACACCTGTGTCACCAACCTGACCGCCGCTTTCGGCATAAAAGGCGGTTTTATCAGTAATCAAAAGAACTTTATCGCCTTCAAGCGCGCTCTCAACACGCTCATTATCTTTAACAATTGCTAAAACTTTTGCTTCGCAGGAGCCTTGGGTATAACCACAAAATTCAGTTTCAAAAATATCAGAAAGCAAATTAGTTTCGCCCTTCCAAGCGTTTGTATCAGATGCTTTTCTGGATTCTCTTGCGCGTTTGCGTTGCTCAGCCATAAGCTCGTTGAAGGTTTCTTCATTGACAGTAAACCCTTTGTCACTAACTATATCAATAGTGAGGTCGAGCGGGAAACCATAGGTGTCGTATAGCTTAAATGCATCAGCTCCTGAGATTATCATACTACTGGCATCTTTGGTAATATCTTCAAGCATTTTAAGACCTTGATCAATAGTTTTTCCAAAGTTCTCTTCTTCAACAGATATCACCTTTTTGATAAAGTCTTGTTTTTCAACAAGTTCAGGATATGCATTTTTATTTTCGTTAATTACAGTGTCGCATAATTCACTCAAAAAAGTGTGTTTGATATTAAGAAGTCTTCCATGACGCGCAGCACGGCGGAGAAGCCTTCTTAATACATATCCCCTACCTTCATTTGATGGCATGACACCATCGGCAATCATAAATGTAGTAGAACGAATATGGTCAGTAATTACACGCATAGAAACGTCTTTTTCTTTATCGGTTTTATAATCGACCCCAGCAATTTTTGAAAGATGCTTCATAATATTTTGAATTGTATCTACTTCAAATAAATTATCTACATCCTGAAAAATGCAAGCAAGTCGTTCCAGACCCATACCAGTATCAATATTCTTTGTTTTTAACTCGGTATAGGTGCCGTCACCCATATTGTTAAATTGTGAAAATACGTTATTCCAT
>JAZNRT010000023.1:0-21990 GCA_045590875.1 Acutalibacteraceae bacterium | reverse complement strand
GGGTACCAGCCCAACTCTTAAATCCTATGTTGTTACAAGAAAGGGTGCAGGTCAGAGAATTGAAAAGGCTCACGGTATGACCTATTTCAATTTAGCATCTGCCTTTAAAAAGAGAATTGCCGAGCCTTTGTATGTACACAGCGTATATGATGAGGAAGCACAAAACAGAGATATCGAGCTTACAACCCACACAGGTCAGGAATTCGATATTGTTATTGAAGGAAATCTTAAGGTGCAGGTGGGTGAGCATACAGAGGTTTTAGGTCCTGGAGATACTATTTATTACGACAGTGCAACTCCTCACGGAATGATTGCTGTTAACGGCGCAGACTGTCTTTTTTACGCAATTGTTCTTAACACAGCGGGGGAAGATGTATCTGAATTCACCCATACAAGTGCCAAAGCTATTGTTAAGAAAACAGCACCGGTTGTTGAAGATACTAAAGAGCGAATTTACCGTAAATACATACAAACTGAAAAAGATAAAAACGGTACTCCCACTAAAATTACCTTTAAAAATACCGAAAACTTTAATTTTGCTTTTGATTTAGTAGATGCATTGGCAGACAGAGAACCTGAAAAGCTTGCAATGCTTCATATATCAAAGGATAAAACCGAACGTCGCTTTACCTTTAAGGATATTAAAAGGCTTTCAAACCAATGTGCCAATTATTTTAAATCCATAGGCATCAAAAAGGGCGATAAGGTTATGCTCATTATGAAGCGCCATTATCAGTTCTGGTTTACAATGATGGCTCTTAATAAGCTGGGCGCCATAGCAATTCCCGCTACCAACCAGCTTATGGAGCACGATCTGGAATACCGCTTTAAGGCGGCAGATATTTCTGCGATTATTTGTACATCAGACGATGGCGTTGCCCATCAGGTAGAGCTTGCTGACCAAAAAGCGGGCACGCTTAAGAACAAATTGATTGTTAACGGCACTCGCGAAGGCTGGCGCACTTTTGATGAGGAATATCCTCTTTACAGCACCCACTTTAACCGCACTGAGGATTCTCCGTCAGGTGACGACCTAATGCTTATGTTCTTCACCTCAGGCACTTCGGGTTATCCTAAAATGGCGGCGCATAACTATAAATATCCTTTAGGTCATTTCCATACCGCCAAATATTGGCATACGGTAGATACAGAGGGCTTGCATTTCACAATTTCCGACACCGGTTGGGCAAAGTCAATGTGGGGTAAGCTTTATGGTCAATGGATGGCAGAGGGCGCAGTATTTACCTACGACTTCGACCGTTTCGATGCATCTGATATTTTACCTATGTTTGCAAAATATCATATTACCACCTTCTGTGCACCACCTACAATGCTCAGAATGATGGTAAAGCAAGATATTTCGAAATACGATTTTTCTTCTGTTAAACATATGACCACCGCAGGTGAAGCCCTTAATCCTGAGGTATACCGTCAGTTTGAAAAGGCTACAGGCCTGCAAATTCTTGAAGGCTTTGGACAAAGTGAAAGCACAATGATAATAGGTAATATGGTTGGTGCACCCCATAAAATCGGTTCTATGGGTAAACCCGCGCCGATATATGATGTAGATATTATAGATACTGATGGCAATTCCGTACCCCCCGGTGAAACTGGTGAAATTGTTATTAACATTAAGAACGGCTTGCCTTGCGGTCTTGCAACCTGTTACTATAATAACCCTGAAAAAACAGCAGAAACCTGGTGCGACGGCTATTATCACACAGGCGATACCGCTTGGCGTGATGAAGACGGCTTCTATTGGTATGTAGGCAGGGTAGATGATGTTATTAAATCTTCGGGCTACCGCATAGGTCCCTTCGAGATCGAAAGCGTTATTATGGAGCTTCCCTATGTTTTGGAATGCGGTGTTTCTGCGGCTCCCGACGAAGTGCGTGGTCAGGTAGTTAAGGCAAGCATTGTGCTAGTGCCCGGTACCGAAGGCACAGAGGAGCTGAAAAAGGAAATACAGGCATATGTTAAGGAAAAGACCGCTCCTTATAAATACCCACGTATAGTTGTTTTCAGAGATGAGCTTCCAAAAACCGTAAGCGGCAAGATTCAGAGAAACAAGCTATAAAGAGAAGCGGTGCAATCAATGGAATTTAAACGTATAACGATGCTTTCGGGGCATTATGGTAGCGGAAAAACAAACATCGCAATCAACCTAGCACTGCGTTTGCGTAGTCAGCAAAAAAATGTTGCTATCGCGGATGTTGATATAGTGAATCCTTATTTTCGCACAAAAGACAGTGCCCAATTATTGGAGAAATCGGATATCAAGCTTATATGTTCTCCATATGCCAACACAAATCTTGATATACCGTCTTTACCCTCTGAAATTTATTCTATAACCGATGATAAATCCCATTATGTAATTATGGACATCGGCGGTGATGATAGGGGAGCCTTAGCGCTTGGGCGCTTGAGACCTTCTATTATAACTGAAAACAATTACGATATGCTGTTTGTAATAAATTGCTACCGCCCTCTAACGGCAGATGTGGAATCTACCCTTGAGGTTATGCGGGAGATAGAAACAGCAGGGAAGATACCATTTACCGCGATTGTGAATAATTCAAATTTAGGTAATGAAACAACTCCTGAGGCTGTGCTGGCATCTTTGGAATATGCCAATGAGGTGTCAAAAGCCACAGGACTGCCAATCAAGTATACATCGGTCAACAGCAGTATTGCGAATATGCTGGAAAGCAAGGTTCCAAATATACTGCCCTTGACCCTTCAAGCTAAAATATGTTAATTTTAAGGAGTGTGTAATTATGGCTAAATTAACATTCAAGTCAGATAATTGCAAGGGCTGTTCACTTTGTGTGAATGCCTGCCCAAAAAATGTTCTGGCACTTAACAAAGAAAAAATCAACAAGAAGGGACACCACCCTGTAGAAGCGGTTAATATGGACGCCTGTATCGGCTGTGCATTCTGCGCTACAATGTGCCCCGACTGTGTAATAAAGGTTGAAAGGTAGTGAATATAAATGTCAGATAAAGTACTGATGAAGGGTAACGAGGCAATAGCCGAGGCTGCCATTATTGCAGGTTGCCGTCATTACTATGGCTACCCCATTACTCCCCAAACCGAAATTGCCGCCTATATGGCAAAAAGAATGCCCAAAATCGGCGGAACATTTCTGCAAGCAGAAAGTGAAATAGCCGCAATCAATATGGTATACGGCACTGCCTCTGCAGGCAAAAGGTGTATGACCTCATCCTCCAGCCCAGGTATATCACTAAAGGGCGAGGGACTTTCCTATATGGCAGGTGCAGACCTGCCTGCACTTGTTATCAATGTACAGCGCGGAGGTCCGGGTCTTGGCGGTATTCAGCCTTCTCAGGCAGACTATTTCCAAGCCACTAAGGGTGGTGCTCACGGTGATTTCCATATGATAGTTTTAGCACCCTCTTCCGTTCAGGAAATGGCAGATCTTACCGTTAAAGGCTTCGACCTTGCTGATAAATACCGAATGACAACCATGCTTTTAGCAGACGGTACAATGGGGCAGATGATGGAGCCTGTTTCTCTTGATTATGAAATTGCACCTCCTGTTGAAAAGCCCTGGGCTACCACAGGTACTAAGTGTGAACGTTTCCACAATATTACCAATTCCTTATCTCTTATTCCTGAGGAATTAGAGCAGCTTAACTTTGCTCGATATGAAAAGTATAAAACTATCGAAGAAAACGAAGTTATGTACGAGGAATATTTAATGGAAGATGCAGAAATATGTATAGTAGCTTTCGGTATAGCGGCTCGTGTTGCTAAGAATGCAATTAACGAAGCGCGTGCAGAAGGTATTAAGGTTGGTATGATAAGACCTATTACCTTGTGGCCCTTCCCATATGCACCTATTGCCGCAGCAGCAAAGAAAGCTAAGCGCTTTATTTCTGTTGAACTTTCAATGGGTCAGATGATTGAGGATGTTATGCTCGCAGTTGCAGGTAATGCACCTGTTGAGCTTTGCAACCGTGCAGGCGGTATGATTCCCGACCCCGAACAGATTTTAAAGGCAATTAAAGCAGGAGGTGCAAAATAATGGTAGTATTCGATAAACCTAAAGCATTGGCAGATATACCAATGCATTATTGCCCCGGTTGCACCCACGGTATTGTACACCGCCTTGTGGCTGAGGTTATAGATGAGCTGGGTATCGAGGGCAGAACTATAGGTATTGCACCTGTTGGTTGCTCGGTTATGGCATACAACTATTTTAACTGTGATATGATAGAGGCAGCTCACGGCAGAGCACCCGCAGTTGCAACAGGTGTTAAGCGTGCCGACCCCGAAAATAATATAGTATTTACATATCAGGCCGATGGTGACTTGGCTTCTATCGGTATGGCAGAAACAGTTCATTCCGCCGCAAGAAATGAGAATATAACAATTATTTTCATCAACAATGCAATATATGGTATGACAGGCGGTCAGATGGCACCTACCTCACTTCCCGGTCAGGTTACCCAAACCTCTCCCTACGGCCGTGATGTTAACCACTGTGGTTTCCCCATCAGGGTAGCAGAAATGCTTGCCACCTTAGATGGCCCCGAATATATCGAGCGTGTTGCGGTAAATAACGTTAAAAATGTTATGAAGGCTAAAAAGGCAATAAAAAAGGCTTTCCAAAATCAGGTAGAGGGCAAAGGCTTCTCTTTAGTTGAAGTAATTTCAAGCTGTCCCACAAACTGGGGTATGACACCTGAAAAGGCTCTGGAGTGGATTGACGAAAAAATGATTCCTCACTATCCTTTGGGTGTTTATAAAGACCGCTCTGCGGAAAATAAGGAATAAGGAGGAGCCGAAAATGAGTACTAAACAAATTCTTATAGCAGGCTTTGGCGGTCAGGGTATCCTTTTCGCAGGTAAGTTTCTGGCATATAAAGGTCTTATTGAAGAAAAGCAAATCAGCTGGCTCCCGTCCTACGGTCCTGAAATGCGCGGTGGTACCGCTTCTTGCAGCATTATTGTTAGTGATGAGCCCGTTGGTTCGCCCATAATTTCTAATCCTGACACATTGGTGGTAATGAATCTGCCCTCCCTTGATAAGTATGAGGATACAGTACAGCCCGGAGGCACGATTTTTGTAGATTCAGCACTAATCGAGCGTAAGGTAAAGCGTACCGATGTTAATGTTCATTATATTCCTGCCACCCGCCTTGCAAGTGATAATAATATGCCAAAGCTGGCTAATATGATTATTATGGGCAAGCTTATGGCAGAAATGGGTGAGTTCTCGGAGGATACAATTAACGCGGCATTAGCTAAGGTTATATCAGCAAAGCATAGCGATATGCTGGAAGTTAATCTCAATGCATTAAAATTAGGTAAAGACAATTAAGGAGTGATTAGCGATGGATATTAAAATCACTAAGGTTACTACACCTAAAGAAAAGCCCGAAGCATCCACTTTAGGCTTCGGTCAGATTTTTACAGACCATATGTTTATTATGGACTATTCAGCCGATATCGGTTGGCATAATGCGCGTATAGAGCCATTTGGTGAATTTCTGATTCACCCTGCATCAACCGTGCTTCACTACGGCTCCGAAATTTTCGAGGGCCTTAAGGCATACCGCCGTAAGGATGGCAAGGTTCAGCTTTTCAGAGCCATTGAAAATATCCGCAGAATGAATAACTCTGCCGAAAGACTTTGTCTTCCTAAAATCGACGAAAAAGATGCTATGGAGATTTTGGAAACCTTTGTTTCCTTAGAGCAGGATTGGACTCCCTCTGCACCCGGTACATCTCTGTATCTCCGCCCCTTTATGTTCGGCAACGACGAAACCTTAGGTGTTCACGCTGTTCATAACGCAAAGTTTATGTTAATAGCTTCCCCTGTAGGCAGCTATTATAAAGAGGGCATAAACCCCGTTAAAATTATGATTGAAGATGAAGATGTCCGTGCAGTTCGCGGTGGCACAGGCTATGCAAAATGTGGCGGTAACTATGCTGCAAGCAACCGTGCAGGGCAGCGTGCAGAGGAGCAGGGCTATTCTCAGGTGCTTTGGCTCGATGGTGTAGAGCGCAAGTATATCGAAGAGGTTGGCGCTATGAACGTAATGTTCAAAATAGCAGGAGAAGTAGTTACACCCGCACTTTCAGGCTCAATTCTTCCCGGCATCACCCGTAAATCCTGCATAGAAGTGTTGGCAAGCGAGGGTAAAACTGTAAGCGAAAGGCTTATCAGCATAGATGAGCTTGGCGAGGCTTTGGAAAACGGCACCCTCGAAGAGGCTTGGGGTTGCGGCACCGCCGCAGTGGTTTCACCCATCGGTGAGCTTTGTTATAAAGGCAAAAAGTTTATTATCAATAATGGTGAAATCGGCGAAACCACACAGCACCTTTACGATACCTTAACAGGTATTCAGTGGGGCAATCTTCCCGACACCTTCGGCTGGACGTCAGAAATTAAATAAATAGCTTAAAACAGCAGGTAACCTATCTGCTGTTTTAATTTTTAATAGAAGAAAATCGATGCAAATTATGAAAAACTCTTGACAAAGTAATTTCGGGGTGCTATAATACTTCCATATTGTAAATGCGTTGATGGAATTATTGCTAGTCCTATCCCGTTTCAGAGAGCTGTCGGTTGGTGCAAGTGCAGTGCGGTGGGGTTAAGTCAAGTCTCATTCCGGAGCAGGGCTGCTGAATTGTTGTAAACGCAGTAAGTGGTCACGGATTGCCCCGTTATCATGGCAAAAGGCTTAGTAGAGCTTTTATAAGGTGGCTGTTCTTTTTACAGCAACCAGGGTGGTACCGCGGAATATTTTTCGTCCCTGAGGAAGTATATTAACTTCTTCAGGGCTTTTTTATTAGGTATCTTTCGGCTCTGCCAATTTTGAAAGGATGGTTATTATGAAACAGGTAAAAATCGCAGATTCAACTCTTTGCAAAGAAGGCAGCACATTCTCGTTTAAAGAGAGAATAGAAATCGCTCGTCAGTTGGAAAAACTAAATGTAGATATTATAGAGCTTCCCGAAATCAGCAATAAAAGGGTGGACACCTTGCTTGTTCGCACTGTTTCTTCTTTTGTTAAGAACAGTGTTCTTTCGGTTGCTGCAGGCAGTAGTATGGAAAGCATTGAAGATGCAGCAGCAGCGCTCTCGAATGCTGCACATCCCTCAATCAGAATAGAGCTACCCGTGTCGCCCGTTGGTATGGAATATACCTGTCACAAAAAGCCGCCTGTAATGCTTCAATGGATTAGTGCAACCGTTGTAGCAGCTAAGGAAAAATGCGATAATGTTGAATTTTGTGCTGTTGATGCAACCCGCGCAGATGCTGAGTTTTTAACAGAGGCAATTGAAACAGCAATAAAAGCAGGTGCCACAAGTGTTTCGGTTTGTGATACCGCCGCTGAAATGATGCCCGACGATTTTGCGAGTTTCTGTGAAAATATAGCCAAAAATTCCTCAGTTCCTGTAGCAGTAAGCTGCGGTAATAAAAACGGTCTTGCCTCTGCTTCTGCCGCACTTGCAGTAAGGGGAAGTGCAGCCATCGTTAAAACCGATATCGTCGGCGAGGGAGTTTCTTTAGAAACATTTTCAGAAATGGTTAAGAACTGCGGAGTTACCTACGGTTTTTCCACCAACATCCGCTACACCGAGCTTAACCGCATAGTTAAGCAAATTATGTGGATTTCCGATAACGCAAGCAATGCTAAATCTGCCGTTACTTCATTCGAAAATGATAACAGCGGCATTCGTCTCGATTCAAACGACGATCAGCAGGCTGTAATTTCTGCAGTAAGGGTGTTGGGCTACGACTTATCTGAAGAGGATAGCGCTAAGGTTTATGAAGAATTTTTACGGGTAGCCGCTAAGAAAAATGTTGGCGCCAAGGAATTGGATGCCATAGTTGCCAGTGTTGCTCTTCAGGTTCCTGCAACCTATAACCTGAAAAGCTATGTTATAAATAATGGTAATATAATTACCGCAAGTGCTCAAATTGCTTTAGAAAAAGACGGCGAGATTATACAGGGCATCAGCAACGGTGACGGACCTATTGATGCCGCATTCTTGGCTATTGAGAAGATTATAGGTCACCACTATGAATTAGATGATTTCCAAATTCAGTCCGTAACCGAAGGTAAAGAGGCTATGGGTCAAGCGGTGGTTAAGCTCCGTAGTGACGGTAAGCTCTATTCGGGCAACGGCATTTCAACCGATATTATCGGTGCAAGCATAAGAGCTTACATTAACGCAGTTAACAAAATTGTATACGAGGAGGCTTAAAACATATGAAACTGTCATTTTCCACCAAAGGCTGGCACAACAGCTCCTTCGACGAATTTTGCTCTATTGCTGAGGATTTAAAGTTTCAGGGCATTGAACTGCATAATATCAACAACCGCCTCTTCACCGATAAAGACGGCGCATTTCACGATTATACCGCCGCTTCAACACTTCGCACTCTCTATAAAAAGAAGCTGGAAATACCCTGTATCGACGCAATTTTAGACTTAGGCGCAAAGGGTAAAGCAGAAGAAATCACCGCCGAGATTATGCGCTGTATGGAAATTGCCGAAAATTTGCACATTCCGTTTATTCGTACCCGCGCCATGGAGGGCGGTGACGAAGAAACTGTTAAAGCGGTAATAGAAAATGTACTTAATACCGCCGAGGATAAGAATATTACTTTGCTAATTGAAACCTCAGGTATGTATGCTAATACTGCAAAGCTTCGCGAGCTGCTTAATATTTTTGCTTCTGATAATCTTGCTGCACTGTGGCAAATGTCAGCCGCATATTTTTACGGCGGTGAATCTTCGGAAGAAATTATAAAGAACTTAGGCAAGTATATAAAGCACGTTCAGCTTAACGACGCAGTTATGACCGATAACGGTCTTGAATATTGCCTTGCAGGCGAGGGGGATTTACCTATAACCGAAATGATGCTCACCTTAAGGTCTGTTAATTACGATGGTTATATTTCCTTGGTATGGGACCCAAAATGGTGCGAAGAGCTTGACGATATGGAGATTATTTTCTCGCAGTTCGTAAATTATATGAAGCAGTATAATGATACCTCTAGAAATGAGCGCACCCTTTACTATAATGAAGCCCACACAGGCAGATTCGTTTGGAAAAAAGATTTGCTTATTGATGCAACCTTTTCAGATGTTCTCGACCGTATGGTAGAGGAATTCCCCGACCAATACGCCTTTAAATACACCACCTTAGATTACACAAGAACATACAGTGAATTCCGCGACGACGTAGACACCTTTGCCCGTTCACTTATTGCTATGGGTGTAAAGGCAGGCACCCATGTTGCAGTATGGGCGTCAAATGTTCCCCAGTGGTATATCGCATTTTGGGCTACCACCAAAATCGGCGCAGTTTTGGTTACGGTTAATACTGCATATAAAATTCACGAGGTTGAATACCTCTTCCGTCAGTCCGATACCCACACTCTTATTATGACAGAAGGGGGTAAGGACTGCAATTATGGTGAAATTGTAGCTGAGCTTTGTCCTGAACTTCAGAATACAAAGGCAGGTCAGCCCTTGCACGCAAGTCGTTTGCCCTTCCTTCGTAATGTTATAACAGTTGGCTTTAAGCAAAAGGGCTGTCTTACCTGGAATGAGGCACTTGAACGCGCATCCCAAGTGCCGCTGGATGAGGTTAAGCGTATGGCAGCGGCTGTTGATAAGGACGACGTATGCAATATGCAGTATACATCAGGCACAACAGGCTTCCCCAAGGGTGTTATGCTTACCCATTATAACGTTGTGAATAACGGTAAATATATCGGTGACCATATGGATTTATCCACCGCCGACCGTATGATGATTCAGGTGCCTATGTTCCATTGCTTCGGTATGGTACTTTCTATGACTGCATCTATGACTCATGGCGCCACAATGTACCCACTGCCGTATTTTTCACCCAAGCCCGCGCTTTCTTGTGTTCATAACGAGCATATAACCTGCTTTAATGGTGTTCCCACTATGTTTATTGCTATGATGGAGCACCCCGACTTTCCTAAAACAGATTTTTCTTATATTCGCACAGGTATTATGGCGGGCGCAAACTGTCCTGCCGACCTTATGAAACGCGCCACCGAGGTTATGAATATGAAGCAGATAGTTTCGGTTTACGGTCAAACCGAAGCTAGCCCAGGCTGTACTATGAGTAGCTACTACGACTCATTAGAGGTTCGAACAGAAACAGTTGGAAGTAGCTTTGCAAATGTTGAATGTAAGGTTGTAGACCCCGAAACAGGGGAGGACTGCCCCGATGGCGTAAACGGCGAGTTCGTTGCTCGTGGCTATAATATAATGAAGGGCTACTACAAAATGCCTAAAGCTACTGCCGAGGCTATTGATAAAGATGGCTGGCTTCACACAGGCGATCTTGCCTGCCGCAGACCCGATGGAACTTATCTTATTACCGGTAGATTAAAGGATATGATTATTCGCGGCGGCGAGAATATCTATCCTAAAGAAATTGAAGAATTTATCTACACCTGTGATAAGGTAAGTGATGTGCAGGTTATCGGTGTTCCCGATAAGCAATATGGTGAAGAGATTATGGCTTGCATCATTCTTAAAGAGGGCGCAAGTATGACCGAAGATGAAATGAAAGCATATATTGCTGCCCATATGGCTCGTCATAAGGTGCCTCGTTATATTGATTTTGTAGATAGCTTCCCAATGAATGCGGCGGGTAAAATTTTGAAATATAAAATGCGTGAAAACGCAGCCAAGAAATTAGGATTAGACGGTGAATAGTAAATGGTAAATGGCAAATATTATTGCATTGATTTTCACTGCCATATATATCCTGAAAAGATAGCTGACCGCGCGGTTTTAGGTACAGATACATTTTACGGATTACATTCCGAATGTAAAGGTACAGCGGCTGATTTGTTGGAAATAGGCGCCAAGGCGGGGGTAGACCACTTCCTTGTGCAGTCGGTTGCTACCACCCCACATCAGGTGCTTAGCATCAATGAATTTATTGCCGATGCTGTAAACCAATCAGGCTCTAAATTTACTGGCTTTGGAACACTTCACCCAAATAGTTCGGATATAAAAGGTGATTTTGAGCATCTGAAATCTTTAGGGCTTAAGGGCGTGAAACTGCACCCCGATATTCAACAATTTAAAATTGACGATTACCGATGCCTTAAAATTTATGAGCTTTGTGAACAGGATAATTATCCGATTTTGATGCACACCGGCGACCGCAGGTTTGATTATTCTAATCCCAACCGTATGTTACCGATAATGAATATATATACAGGGCTTACGGTTGTAGGTGCCCATTTGGGCGGGTGGTCAATATGGGATGAAGCAGCAGAAAAGCTATCTTCACTTCCTAATTTTTATGTAGATTGTTCATCTTGCTTCCGCTTTATGTCAAAGCAAAAAGCAAGGGAACTGATACATCTATGGGGCGCAGAAAAGGTGCTATTCGGCACCGATTACCCAATGCGTTCGCAAGAGGCGGAACTTTCTGCTATTTTCGATTTAGGGCTTGACGAATTAGAATATGAGTGTATACTTAATATGAACGCTAAAAAAATACTAAACTTGGAGTGATTTCAATGAGCACAAATATAGAAACCAAGTGCGTACAAGGCGGTTATACTCCGGGCAACGGTGAACCCCGCCAGATTCCTATTGTACAAAGCACCACTTTTAAATATGCCACTAGTGAGGATATGGGCAAGCTTTTCGATTTGGAAGCATCGGGTTATTTTTATACCCGTTTGCAGAATCCTACTAACGATTCTGTTGCAGCTAAGATATGCGAGCTTGAGGGCGGAACTGCGGCAATGCTTACTTCCAGCGGTCAGGCGGCTTCTTTTTACAGCATTTTCAACATTGCTTCTTGCGGCGACCACATAGTTTCAAGCTCAACAATCTATGGCGGCACATATAATCTTTTTGCTGTTACTATGAAGCGTATGGGCATTGAATTTACCTTTGTTTCTCCCGATTGCTCGGATGAAGAATTGAATGCGGCTTTTAAGCCTAATACAAAAGCAGTCTTTGGTGAAACTATTGCCAACCCTGCACTTACTGTTTTAGATATTGAAAGATTTGCGAATGCCGCACATAGTCACGGCGTACCCCTTATTATTGATAACACCTTTGCAACACCTGTGAATTGCCGTCCCTTTGAATGGGGTGCAGATATTGTTACCCATTCTACCACTAAGTATATGGACGGTCACGGTGCAGGCGTTGGCGGATGTATTGTTGATTCGGGTAAATTCGATTGGACTAAATATCCCGATAAATTCCCAGGCCTTTGCACTCCCGATGAAAGCTATCACGGTGTAACCTATACCGAGCGTTTCGGCTTAGAAGGTGCATTCATAACAAAAGCAACAGCACAATTGATGCGTGATTTCGGTTCAATTCAGTCACCTCAAAATGCGTTTTTGCTAAACCTAGGTCTTGAAAGTCTTCACCTTCGTATGAAGCAGCATTGCGCCAACGGTTTAGCTGTTGCAAAAGCATTAGAGGCAGACGACCGTATTGCTTGGGTTGAATTTCCAAATCTTCCCTCCAGCAAGTATTACCCCTTAGCGCAAAAATATTTCCCCAACGGTGGTTGCGGCGTTGTTAGCTTTGGTGTAAAAGGCGGAAGAAAAAATGCAGAGGCCTTTATGAAGGGGCTTAAAATTGCAGCAATCGAAACCCACGTTGCCGATGCGCGTACCTGTTGTCTACATCCTGCAAGTGCCACCCATAGACAGATGAATGATATGGAGCTTGAAGCAGCAGGTGTAAAGCCCGATTTAGTTCGTTTTTCTTGCGGAATTGAAGCGGCTGAAGATTTAATTGCCGATATTATGCAGGCTTTAGATAAAGTTAATTTTTAATTTAACGGAGAGTAACTAGTAATGCCAATTAGGATACCCAACGACCTACCGGCGGTTAAAACATTAAACGACGAAAATATCTTTGTTATGACCGAAAAAAGGGCAATAACACAGGATATCCGTCCACTTAAAATTTTACTGCTTAATTTAATGCCTAAAAAAATTGAAACTGAAACCCAACTTTCCCGACTTTTAGGCAATACTCCCTTGCAGGTAGAATTAGAACTGATTCACACAAAGAGTCATCAGTCAAAAAACACATCCCCTGAGCACTTATTAGCTTTTTATAAAACCTTCGATGATATAAAGCATCTGAATTTCGACGGTATGATTATAACAGGCGCACCCGTTGAGCTAATGCCATTTGAAGAGGTGGAATATTGGGAGGAACTTTGTGAAATTATGGAGTGGACTAAAACTCATGTTCACAGCACCTTCCATATATGCTGGGGCGCTCAGGCAGGACTTTATTACCATTTCGGTATTAACAAATACCCGCTGGATAAAAAGCTTTTCGGTGTGTTTGAGCATAAGGCTGACTATAAGCGGTCTATGTTGCTTCGCGGCTTCGACGATAAGTTTATGGTACCGCATTCCCGACATACAACTATAAAAGTTGAAGATATAAAGGCTCGAAAAGAGCTTAAAATTCTTGCTTCTTCAAAAGAGGCAGGGGTGTATGCAATCTCCACTAAAAATGGTAAGCAAATATTTATTACGGGCCATTCTGAATACGATGCCAATACCCTTAATAATGAGTATATTCGTGATGTCAATGAGGGTAAACCCATAGAAATACCTAAAAACTATTTCCCGAATGACGACCCCAAAAAGGCACCGATTGTTACTTGGCGCGGTCATTCTAATCTGCTTTATTCCAACTGGCTCAACTATTTTGTTTATCAAACTACACCCTATGATATCAGTGAAATAAAATAATAAAATCCCTAAGCTTGTTAATAAAAGCTTAGGGATTTTTGTTATGGGATCATTTCAGTGTACACATAAAGGCAATATGTACCGTACATCACTTTTAGTGTATATTTTCATATACTTTCAATTTATTCTTCCGTCATTTTATCCAAATGCTTGTTTCTTATGTAAAGAAGAATGTCGATACCAACCATAATTAAATTAAGTACATAGAAAAACAGAACATACCATTTCTCAGAAAAGCTTGCCATATAGGCGGTATTAACAAATTTAGATGCAATACCTGCTATGTAACCGCCGAATATCAATAGTAGGAAAGCGATACTTTTACCCTTTGTGGTGCGAGCCTTGTAGGATTTAATAACATTCAAGGGCCAAGAAGCACCAAAACTTACTATCATAATAATCTCCAAAATTTCCGCCATTTTTATCAACCTCATTTCCGGCTAATGATACCACACATTATTTGATTTGTAAATATAAATTATCTCAAAAACAAAGTTCTTTGCATATAGTTTGTAAATAGACAACGCCACAGTTTTGGTAGAATGAATTTAAAAATGTTAATTGCTCATTATTTCTACTTGACTTTTTGCAACCTATTGTATATAATAGTGTAGTCGTGTAAATTTCGATGGTTGAGATAATGATCAGTTTAAAACCACAGAAAATTTCGGGCACCGCAAGAGTAAGCGGAGTAGCAGCGCGACAATAGTATATATATTTAAACGCGATAAAAAAATAAATAAGTATTATCGAGGTGTGGCTCAGTTTGGTAGAGCGCTGCGTTCGGGACGCAGAGGTCGCAAGTTCGAATCTTGTCACCTCGACCAACAAAAAAAGAGTTCGAACATTCATAGTTCGAACTCTTTTTTGTAAGCAATTGTGAATTATTCGTGGTCGTGACCTGTATGGTCTTCTTCGGTTCCTGTAGAAACATTTATTTTTTTAGCCTTAATACGATTAGTTGCCGATTCAACGTATTCGAGCTTAAGGCCATCGCAGAACTTATTGAAATTCTCTTCGAATTCATCTCCCTTAAGCATATAAAGCACATCGCTGCGGTAACTGTCAAAATATGTTGCTTCGTCGTCGTTTATGTCTTGTTTTTCAACCAAAATAATTTCTGTTTCATCTTCACTCTTAATTACCTTAACAGCGTTTTTCTTCATTTTATTAACATCGCTGAAATAAGGGGAAGAATAGCTTGTGTCTTCTGAGCCGTAAACAGTTGCGGCATCGTCGGCAGTAGCTTCGGATTCTTCATCGTCAGTAGAAACATACTTTTCAGTATATTCTTTATAAATTTCCTCAAAGCTTTCGCCATTTTCCATTCTTTCCTTGTAGGATTTAAGCAGCTTATTAGCTTCTTTCATAGTTAAGCCTTCGGTTTCTGTTTCGGAGTCCTCGCTGGATTCTTCTACAACCTGAATGCTTATCTGATTACCAAGGGTGTAGTTTTCTTTAAAGGTTTTCTCAACTTCTTTTTCAGCAATAGCCTCTGTGCCGTCTTTATCATAAATAGAAAGGAAGTACTCGTTCTTATAGTACGAAGCGGCGAACATTTTTGTATAGGTTTCCTGACCAACACCGTTTTTCTCAAAGGTGGGTTGATAATAATAATTCCAATACATTTGTCCGTAGGCATCAACCATAGCTTGGGTGGATTCGTCAAGCTCAAGCTTTAAATCCTTTTGCTTAATCATAGTGCCTGCATATTCGCGCAAAACATTTTCTGCGTGGTTGTTGATCCATTTGTAATATTCGGTTTTGGTTTCTTTATCATTTTCGTCGGTTTCAACAACCTTGTACTTGCTGAAATCTTCGATCTCTTCATCGGGATTATTTTGGGAAATAATGCTTTGCGCCTCGGTTGTGGCAAGAGTTAATGCGTAAAGATACTGGGCAGTTGTGATGGATACCTCAGTTTTGCTTTCTTTATTAGTAGCAGTCACGGCAACCTCATCTTTGGGGTGACAAGCGCTGAGGGACAACACCATAGCAGCGCTTAAAAGAACTGCTAAAATACTTCTGATTTTTTTCATTTTAAGAATTCCTCCTTGAAGTGAATACATAAATACAACAAAATTATACACTACTTTTTCTAAAAAGTCTATTATTTTTTTAAAAATTAGATATTATTGCTCCATAACATCTAAAATACCGTAAAGGTTATCCAACACATCTTTAGTTTTATCAAGCCTTACCGCCACATAGGGCTTGCTGCCTGCACTAAGCATAGCTCTTCCACGAAGGGTAGAGCAAGCCTTTGCCACAGGCTCGCACATAATATTAGAAATATAAAAAAGTAAGCTACCTTCGCGTTGGGCAATTTCTTTTATACCAAGCTGTGCCGCTCTTGCGCGCAAAAGAGAAATATTACAAAGTGACAATACAGACTTTGGGGGTTCACCAAAACGATCTATAAGCTCATCAATAACATCTTCGCGGTCGGCTTCGGTTCGTATATCCGAAATACGGCGATACACACCTAATCGTTGAGGCAATACCGCTATATAGTTTTCAGGAATATGAGCCGGTATAGAAAGGTCAACTAAGCATTCCTCTTCAGCCTTTGGCTTTTGCTCACCCTTTTCCTCACTGATTGCTTCTGCCAAGAGTTTTAGATACATATCGTAGCCCACAGCCTCCATATGCCCGTGCTGTTCACCGCCTAAAATACTTCCTGCACCGCGAATTTCAAGGTCGCGCATTGCTATTTTAAAACCACTGCCAAATTCGGTGTATTCTCTTACTGCATTAAGGCGCTTAGTTGCAATATCACTTAATGCTTTGCCTCGTCGGAAGCATAGATATGCATATGCCCGTCTTGACGACCTGCCCACTCTGCCCCTTAATTGATGAAGCTGTGCCAGCCCCATACGGTCGGCGTCTTCAATAATGAGTGTATTGGCGTTGGGCACATCAACACCCGTTTCAATAATGGTGGTGCATACGAGTATATCAATTTCGTGCTCAAGCAATCTTTGCCAAATCCTAGATAGTGTGTTTTCGTCCATTTTGCCGTGAGCAGTACCAATTTTTGCCTCTGGGAACCGTTGCTGTAGTCTTATAGCAGCGGCTTCAATGCTTTCCACACGGTTGTGTAAATAATATACCTGTCCGCCTCTGCGGATTTCGCGGCTTATTGCATCGTTTATAATTCCCTGATCCTGCTCCAGAACATAGGTCTGTACGGGGTGTCTGTCCTGCGGGGCTTCCTCGATAACCGACATATCCCGAAGCCCTGTCATTGCCATGTTAAGAGTGCGGGGGATGGGGGTTGCCGTAAGGGTAAGCACATCTACATATGGGAACAATTCTTTAAGCTTTTCCTTTTGACCCACACCAAAACGCTGCTCCTCGTCAACTATAACAAGCCCAATGTCCCGAAATTGAACATCCTTGGAAATAAGCCTGTGAGTGCCTACCAATATATCTATTTCACCGCTTTTAAGCTTTTGTATTATTTCTGTTTGCTGTTTTTTTGTGCGAAAGCGTGAAATCATTTCAACATTTACGGGCAGTGTTCCAAGCCGCTCAATTGCTGTGTTGTAATGCTGCCACGCAAGTATTGTGGTGGGCACAAGTATAGCGCATTGCTTGCCTTCTGCTACGCATTTGAAGGCGGCGCGAAGTGCCACTTCGGTTTTGCCAAAACCAACGTCTCCGCAAAGCAGTCTGTCCATTGGAACGGCACGTTCCATATCACCCTTTATTTCGGTTATGCAACGAAGCTGGTCTTCGGTTTCTTTAAACTGAAATCTGCTCTCAAAATCCGATTGCAAATCGGTGTCCTCAGAAAAGGCATAGCCCTTAGTTTGCATACGTTTGGCATATAGCAGTGTTAATTGCTTTGCCATATCCTTAACGGCTTTTTTTACACGCGCTCGTGTTCTGGTCCATTCACTGCCGCCTAATTTATGAAGCCTTACACCACTGTCTTCTTTAGGACCAATGTATTTAGATACAAGGTCAAGCTGAGTTACGGGCACATAAAGCACATCAGCGCCCGCGTATTTTATCTTTATATAATCTTTTTTTATGCCCTGAACACTAATGGAGTTTATACCATCGAACACACCTATTCCGTGTGATGCATGAACTACATAGTCGCCGGAGTGAAGTTCTTCTAAAGAATTATAAGGCTTTGCATCCTTTCGTCGGGAGGTAACCTTGTTTTTCTTACCTGTTACTCTGCCTTGAGTAATAACTGTAAAATCAATAGACGGAAGATAGAAACCTGCCGAAAGCCCGCCGCAGGTAACCGTAACACCGTTACCAACTTCCTTGGGCTCTTTAATGTATGCGTTTGGAATTCCACCCTCATTCAATTCGCGGCTTAATACAGATGCCGCTCTATCGGCACCTGCGAGTATAACATATCGCGATGTATTCCTTCGATCTTTCAAATCGTCAATTAGCGTAAAAACAGAGCCACCCCAAAAAGAGGATTGTTGGAATTGAAAGTTCTCTATTGTCTTTAAGGTGATTTCATAACTACTTCGGGCAAAGTTTTCAAAACATACTGTGGGAAATTTCTGCAATAGTGAATAAAATTCAGAAGGCTCAAGAATAAATCTGTCAAGACCTGCAGAAACATTACCCTCTTCATAAAGCTGTTTTATATCCTCGTTCATTTGCCAGCATTGTGCTTTTAAACGTTCATTTATTTTCAAACTTTCGCTTACGATAACAGTGGTGTTTTCCAGGTAGTCAAAAAGAGTGGCTTCGCCTCCAAAAATCAGGGGCATATATCTATCCAGCGGCACAGAAACTCCCGCCGAAAGCTCGTCACAATCTCTAAAAATACGGTCTTTTGCCTTACTGTCAAGCTTTTTAGCATGGTTAGAGTATTCCTTGATTTTTTCAATAAGCTTAGTGTTGTCTTCGCAAAACACCTCGGTAGCAGGGCATATTTCAGCACAGTTGATTTGTTGTACGCTTCTTTGACTTTCAATATCTATGAGAGAAAGCTTATCTACCTCATCACCCCAAAGATCAATGCGTAGGGCAGTGGTAAAATTAGGGGGATAAACGTCTATAATCCCTCCGCGGCTTGAAAACTGTCCTATGCCCTCAACCGCATCGCAACGGGTGTAGCCGGCAGATACTAATCTTTTGATTAGCTCGTCTGCAGCAACTGTATCTCCGGTGTTGATTTTAAAAATATGACGGGTCAGATATTCGGGTGGAACTGTCATCTGAACAGCCGCATCCACACTCGCTAGCACAACGTCGAAATCCCCCTCAAGAATACTTGAGAGGGTGCCTATTCTTTTATGCTCGTACTCACGGGAATATACGCTAACACTTTTCAGGGTAAAATCCCTTGCGGGGTATATAAGCGGCTTGCACCCAAGGGAGTGTAAATCCTCAAAAAGTCTTGCGCATTCGCCTTCGTCAGAGGTGATAACCAATATCCTGTTATTATCACAGCATAGGGCGGAAATAGTTGCCGCTTTGTGTATGTGGGATAAGCCGTTTATTGCCGCAGGAGTTTTGCCGTTTATTAAAATATCGTGTAAGCGTTTATATTCGGGAGTACTTTTGAAAACCGAATTGATAAATTCCATATTACACCTTTAAATTATCGGTTGTATTTACACATAGCGGAGTCTATTCCGCTTTTGATTATGCATTTTACCGCTTTTGATACGTTATCTTCAACATTTTTTAATGTATCTAAATCTTCTTTGTTGAATTTTGAAAGCACCCAAGCAGCAAGGTCGTAGTCGGGGTGAGGCTTTTTGCCAACGCCAATTTTAATTCGGGGGAAGCCATTGCTTCCCGAAAGTTCTATTATGCTTTTTATACCGTTGTGACCGCCGTGACTTCCGTCTCTGCGAATTCTGAGCCTGCCAACATCTAAAGAAACATCGTCAAAAATTATTATAACCTGTTGAGGCTCTAGCTTATAAAACCGCATAATTTCCGTTACTGCTTCACCTGAATTGTTCATATAGGTTTGTGGCTTGCATAGAATACAGCGATTGCCCTCAATTTCACATTCAGCAAGAATTGATTTAAATTTTGCGCGGGTAAATCTTACATCTAAATCTTCAGAGAGCTTATCTAAAGCGCTGAAGCCTATATTATGGCGGGTGCCGTCGTATTTTGATTCGGGGTTTCCAAGACCCACCACAAGGTAGTCAATACCACCTGTTTTGAATAACTTTTTCTTAAAAAACATAATTTGTTCCCTCAATCTGAACTCTCGTTACTGTTATTTTATTATACTTCGTAGGAGAGTTTAAAGCAAGTAATTTTTACCTTTATTTTACACTATATCTATGCTATAATAAATAAAAATAAGAATATTGGGGTGAGAGCTATGAAAAACAGTATTAAGGAAAATATAGTTCGATGTATAATTTTATTTATTGGACTTATTATTGCCCATTTTGGTGTAACACTTTATTTGTTAGCAGACTTGGGTAGCGATCCGTTTAATGTTTTGGTACAAGGGGTGTTTAGAAGGGTAAGTGCGGTACTGCCGTTGGGTATTATAACACATGGTAACATTCACATAATAATTTGTGTTATTATAATTCTCATACTTTTGATTACCGACAAAACCTACATAAAGATTGGAACTGTAATCTGTATGCTTTTTGGTGGTCCAATTATAGATTTCTTTACGTATATTTTATCAGATATTTATAGAAAAGCACATCCTGTATGGATAGACATTGTGGTCTGTGTTTCTGCGTGCATAATACTGGCATTTGGTATGACAGTGGTTATAAAATCCAATGCGGGCACAGGGCCTAATGATTTGGTATCGGTTGTGATAAGCGATAAAACAAATAAGAAATTTGGTATTATTAGAATAATAATTGATGCCGTTTTTGTGCTCATAGGATTTCTGCTTGGCAGTTCAATAGGCGTGGGCACAGCAATCTGCGTTTTTGTTGTAGGACCTGTTGCCGAAAAATTTATGCCTTTTTGTGAAAAAACAATAAACAGAATACTGAATAAAATTTAGAACGTAGCATCAAGAAACGGCTAATAAATTCACCGCATTTTATTTTCAACATATAATGTAACTGTTAAATAATTTAAGCGGTGGTGTCAGTATTGAATAAAAATCTGTATTTTGAAGGTTTCAAAAATTTGTGTAATGGTTTGCATAGTTCGCCAAAGGCTGTGGCTATGATAAAAGGTGGCGCAGAATTTCCCAATATTTCAGGTGCGGTGTTGTTTTACGAAACTGCTTACGGCACTCTTGTAGCGGCAGAAATTTGCGGATTGCCAATTTCTGTAGAAAGGTGTCAAAGTCAAATTTTCGGCTTTCATATTCATAGTGGTGCTAAGTGTAGCGGTACAGCTGTCGAACCTTTTTTGAATTCGGGTGCCCATTACGATAAAAATTCTTGCCCGCATCCTCACCACACAGGGGATATGCCGTCGCTTTTTAGTAATAATGGCTACGCCCTTACAGTTTTTTTGAATGATAGATTCACAGCATCAGAAGTAATAGGCAAAACCGTAATAATTCATTCTGCCACTGATGATTTCACTACTCAACCTGGCGGTAATTCTGGCAAAAAGATAGCCTGCGGAGAAATCAAAGCATACTAATAAAAAACACAAAGCAGAGCAAAATGCTCAACTTGGTGTTTTTTTGGTGCCGATGGCGGGACCGCGTATTGCAAAGCAATCCGCCCTGCTTGACGACCCAATGCTAACGCATTCGGTACCCGTCTGCGCAGCTTTCAACTAAAAACAGTCCACTGGACTGTTTTATTAACGTTGAAACCCTCTTAGGCTTCAAGTCCCGCCTTAACATATAAAAAGGAAAACACCAAGCAGAGCAAAATGTTCAACTTGGTGTTTTTTTGGTCCGAGTGACAGGGATCGAACCTGCGGCCTGATGGTCCCAAACCACCCGCGCTCCCAGCTGCGCCACACCCGGATATTTATTGAATTTTTCTCAATTGTGGGATAAACTGTGGTCAAAACGATTTTTGACCGAATTTTTGATTTTCATAAATGCCCAAAACCCGCATGAATACAGGGGTTTTGAGGCTTTTCATTTTTTAAGGCGTTAAACGCTCGACACGCTCCCAAAACTAGTGCGCTACCAACTGCGCCACACCTCGATTAATGTTTGTGTTATACAATTGAAGATTGAAAAAAATTTCGATAATAGTGAGTCGTATATATAACACAGTAAATTACGACTATATTATGATACACAAAA
>JAZNRT010000022.1:0-2999 GCA_045590875.1 Acutalibacteraceae bacterium | reverse complement strand
AGTCTATTTAAATCTTTCATTATTTATCCAATTTATTGGCGTTTTCCGCAAATTTAATACAAGCCGAGCGGAGAACAAAGCAAATTCATTTGTTTTTTATCCCGAGGCGCAGTTTAAATTATTTAAATTTAATACAAGCCGAGGCAAGAACAAAATAAAATCATTTGTTTTTTATTTGATAATCAAATCTATCCGCATGATTCCCCAATAATGCCTATAGTTGAAAGAAAATCCTATGGATTGTTTGGGAGTCAATTATACCCTATAAGGTATAAAGCGTATACTAAAACAATTAAATTATACCCGAATGGGAGTTTGCGACTATAGAGCAACCTTTTGAGCAATAGTCGCGTGTTGCACAGCTATAAGTTGTGCCATGCGGGATGCGTTTGCAATAGCAACAAAAGGTTGGTCAAAAGGTGTAACACATAATTAAGCATATTTATACCCTATAGGGTATAATTTATTGTGTTTATGGAACAGGCAACACTTTCAAAATATGTAAAGGCGATGCGTAAGCAGTACAATCTTACGCAGGTGGAGCTTTCTGAGAAGTCGGGGGTGGGCTTGCGCCTTGTTCGTGAATTGGAGCAGGGCAAGCAGACCTTACGTTTTGATAAGGTAAATCAGATATTGAATCTTTTTGGCAACGAAGTGGGAGTTGTGCCAATGACAAGAAACGACGAATAAAGGCTCTAAAAGCTTTTCAGGGTACAGCTTAGAGGGGTAAAAGTAAAGATTCTGGCTGAGTTCGTGGATAACGGGTAATGCCGATATGCACCTGAAAAACTTTTCGCTATATAGCAAGGAGCAGGGAAAATATGTGCTTACGCCTGCATACGATATGCTCTCCACTGCATTGGTTATGCCCGAAGATACCGAAGAATTGGCACTGACCCTTAACGGCAAAAAACGCAAAATCCAAAAGGTGGATTTCGTAACTTCAATGCAAGCATCGGGGTTGGAGGAGAAAGTTATCAATAACATCTTTGCCAAATTCACGAAAGCAAAAGATAAGTGGTTTGAGTTTATTGACCAATCTTTCTTGCCAGACGAGATGAAAGAGGCCTTTAAGGTTATCATTGCCGAAAAGTTGAGTCTGTTAGCATAACAACGTAACACTAAATTTATGCAGAGTTGGGAGTAAGCTGCCTTTGTCCCAATCCCATTCTCAACTCGGAGGTACCCTCCGAGTTAACTTTATAATGGGGCGAAAGCAAGTGAAGCGTACCGCAGACCTCTATCCTAAATTTACGATTGCACTCTTTACATTCATTTTGTGTTATTTTCGCAACCTTGAAATTTTGTTTTGATAATATATTTGTAGCAAAAAAATGCCACTATGCTTAAAACAAATACGACAGATAGAATATATCGTTTGCAAATATTTGACAATCTTATTGTAGATGAAAAATACGGAATGCCAATTGTCAAGAAATACAATGGTGAGCAACCTATAAAATTGCAGGCATTCAATAAAGCTGTTACACAAAAACAGTACGAAAATACCGTTCATTTCTATTTGAATGATAAGGAATTTCTACGGATACTTACATACCCGCAGAAGTATCTTGAAATTTTAAAACATTTCAAATCTGTTATCTCACCTGATTTTTCTCAGTACATTGATATGCCTTCACCCATGCGCTTCTATCATAGTTTTCTGAACAAGGCATTTGCTGCTTTTTGGAGCAACAATGGTATTAATGTCATTCCCAACGTAACTTGGAGTACTCCTGATAGTTATGATTATAGTTTTACCGGTATTGAAAAGAATGGGACAATAGCGATTAATTGTACAGGTGTAAAAAAGTCGGATTATTCTAAATATCTGTGGCTGAAAGGGTATAATGAGGCTATTAGACGTTTAGAGCCTACACATATAATTAGATACGGAGAAAAAATGCCTGAAGAAAATGAAGAGATAAGTACATATTTTGAGAATGAGAATTATAAAAAGTTAAAAGATGGGAGGAAACGGTAGTTTTTTAAGCGGAATAACTAACTTTGAAAATGGTAGAATGTATAAGACTGTTTCTAGTATAGGTGATAACATAAAAGTACTTGAAACAAAAAATCCAAAAGCAGGTGTAAAACTTCCAGAAGAGAGCCATACGCCTAATAGAACTTATGCAACATTTTATCGTAATGGAAAGGGATTAAAAGAAATTGCCAGATATGGTCCTGATGGTAAGAAAATAGAGGAAATACACATTGTCGACCATAAAGGTTTGGGACCACATTACCACAAATGGGCTGATGGCAAACCGATTGAAGGCGAGCCCCATACGTTAACAACAGAGATGAAAAAACTTGTAAATAAAATTATAAATTTCAAAAAATGAGCAAGCCTTATATAATTAACGATGCCAATGGCAATCCTATTAACGCTAAGTATCCTCCAAATAGGGAAAAATATGGGGATTTATATGAAGGCTATAAGACATGGGCCGAGGAAGTCTTATTCCATAGATTTGGGGTGTTATGCTACGATGTTTGCTTTACTTATAAAAATAAAGAATATTTCTTGTTGAAAGAACAAAACTATGCAGCTGTATGTGATGAACATTTTACAGAGGAATATGAGGTCTATGCTAACGAAATGGAGTTGCTTGAGAATTTTAAAATTAACGGTAGGCCTTTAATTGAACTTATTGATGAGTTAGAGGATATTGATTCAGTCTAGATTATAAGTCTGATGAAGGGAGCATGCTATTTGATAGAATTAATTTTGCCCTCACATATAATGTGCAAGGGCAAAAAGAAAACCTCTGAATTCGTTGAGATTCAGAGGTTTTCATCTTTTTGCTTTTCTTTGCTGTGGTGCCACCAGGAATCGAACCGGGGACACAAGGATTTTCAGTCCTTTGCTCTACCAACTGAGCTATGGCACCGTGGTTTTGCGTGTGCAAAGGTAGGGTAAAGTTTTTGTTTGTGCAAATAATTTGATAAAAATCTTCAAAAATTTCTCTATTCTATTTTTTTGTACTATCTTCGCA
>JAZNRT010000021.1:0-6371 GCA_045590875.1 Acutalibacteraceae bacterium | reverse complement strand
GCTGCATATCGGTGGGGAAACCGGGGTAGGGGAGGGTTTTGATGTTTATCTTTCGCAGAGTGCTGGCACCCTTGACGAGAACGGAATCTTCGTATTCCTGAACGATAGTGCCTGTCTCACGAAGCTTTGCGCTGATGCACTCCAAATGTCTGGGAATAACGTTTTTGACCAGAACCTCCCCGCCGGTAGCGGCAGCGGCCACCATATAGGTGCCTGCTTCTATCTGATCGGGAATAATGGCGTAGCTGCCGCCGTGGAGCCTTTCAACTCCGTTTACCTTTATGGTGTCGGTACCGGCACCGCGGACATCCGCTCCCATGGAGTTGAGAAAGTTTGCAAGGTCAACGATATGGGGCTCTTTTGCGGCGTTTTCAATAACCGTCATTCCCTTAGCTTTAACGGCGGCAAGCATAATGTTAACAGTGGCACCAACCGAAACCTTGTCGAGGTAAACAGGACCTCCCACAAGCATATCGGCTTTTGCGTCTACCATACCGTTTTCTATAGAAACGTTAGCACCTAAAGCCTCAAAGCCCTTAATATGCTGGTCAATAGGTCTTACACCAAAGTCGCAACCTCCAGGAGGTGCAACCTTTGAACGGTTAAAGCGACCCAGCATGGCGCCCATAAAGTAACTGCTCGCCCGCATGCGGTTGCTCATATCTGAAGAAACGGTGTAGGAGTTAACGGTGGTGGCGTCTATTTCAATAGTGGTACGATTTATAACCTTAACGCTTGCTCCCAATTCGTAGAGAATACGAATCATAACCGAAACATCAGATATTTCGGGAACATTTTCAAGCGTACACACACCGTCGCACAGCAAAACGGCGGGTATTATTGCAACGGCTGCATTTTTAGCACCGCTGATTGTGATTTCTCCGTGCAGCTGATTGCCGCCGGTAATTACGTATTTATCCAATATAAGGCACCTCTTAATTTTCTGTGAAATTAGTATTGCCCGAATAAGCAAATTAACAACATAAAAATCCAAATATAATTATACATATATTGGTGTATATTGTCAAGGACTAAAACATCTAAATAATATCCATTGTAATTTTATATTTTTGTGTTAAAATAAAATATACAGAGTGTTTTGGAGGTTATTGGAGTTGATAATTTCAGACAACTGCAAAATAAATTTAAAAAACGGCGTAATGTATATAACCTTTCCGATTTTTGAAAAAGTAGGTGGAATAAAGCACTGTTTCTCTACCCGAATTGGCGGAGTTAGCTCCGGCAGATACTCAGCTATGAACCTCAGCTATTCAAACGGCGACAGCATAGAATGTGTTGAAGAAAATTTTAAAAGAATTTGCTCTTGTATAGACGTCCCTGTTGAATCGGTTGTAAAATCTTATCAAACTCATACCGTCAATATTGTGGATGTAACTCACCAAGGTCAGGATATTCCAAGCGGAACCGATGGGCTTGTTACAAATGTAAGCGGAATAACCCTTTGCTCTTCATATGCCGATTGTGTGCCCTTGCTGTTTTACGATCCTAAAAGGCGAGTTGTGGCCTCAACCCATTCGGGTTGGCGCGGAACGGCAGGGGAAATAGGAAGGCTAACGGTAGAGAAAATGATAAATTCTTACGGATGCCGACCTAAAGATATACTTTGTGCAATCGGACCCGCTATTTGTCAAAGTTGTTATGAGGTGGATGATACCGTAATAAATGAACTAAAAAAAATTACCTACCTTGATATGCAAACTGCCGTAAAGCCTGTTAATGAGCAACATTATCTTTTGGATTTAAAAGAGATATGCAGGCAGGAAATAGTGTATTCAGGTGTATCTTCCGAAAATATTTTAGTAAGTGATATCTGCACCTGTTGTAATGCCGAATATCTTCACTCGCACCGTGCAACAAAGGGTGAAAGAGGTAATTTGTGTGCGTTTATCTCCTTGGTGTAGGTCTTGCGCCAATATTTTTCGTAAAAACCAGAAAAATATATAAAAAATTTGTTGGTTTCTCTTTACTTTGGTGACTTAAAGAGATATAATTATAGTAATGTATATAGTTGTGCAAAGGAGGGAATTCTTGTGAGTAAATTTATTATATCCGGCTTTGCCGATGAAATTTCCGACAATCTTTCTGAACAGCTCTCTACCATGAATGAGCTTGGAATGAAATATATGGAAATGCGAAACGTAGGCGGTAAAGGCTTGGTTGACCACTCACTTGAAGAGGTAAAAGAAATTAAGAAACAGTTGGATGCTGCAGGTGTAAAGCTGTCGGCAATCGGTTCGCCTATTGGTAAAATAAAGGTAACCGACCCCTTTGAAGAGCATTTCGAAAAATTCAAGCACATTATTGAGTGTGCAAAAATTTTAGAAGCACCTTACATAAGAATGTTCAGCTTTTTCTACGATGAGGGAGACACTCCCGAAAACTATACCGACGAAGTTCTTCGCCGTTGGAAATGCTTTGAGGATTATGCACGGCCCACAGGCATAATTCTTCTTCACGAAAATGAAAAACAGATTTACGGCGATGTTGATACACGCTGTAAAACCTTGCTCAGCGCTTGCGATAAGAAGGTGGTTAGAGGAATTTTTGACCCGGCCAACTTTGTGCAATGCGGAGTAGAAACTAAAAAGGCATTTGAACTCCTTAAAGACTACATCGTGTATATGCATATTAAAGATGCAGTGGCAGAAACTGGTGAGGTTGTGCCTAGCGGCGAGGGCGACGGAAATGTTGCATATCTGCTTTCGCTTCTTGCAGATAGCGGCTACGAAGGCTTCCTATCTTTAGAGCCTCATCTTCTCACAGGTGATATCGCAGTTTGCGGTGCACCTATGTTTAAGAAAGCTCACACTGCATTGATGAACATATTAAGCAATCTCAACGTAACTGTTGAGTAATAAATATCCGAAAGGAAGTAATTAAAAATGGAAAAAGTACGCTTAGGAATAATCGGTCTTGGTAATATGGGCTCAGGCCATATTGGAAATTTCAACAATGGTCTTATCAAAAACGGTGAAATTACCGCTGTTTGCGATATTGACGAAACCGCACTTGAAAACGGTGCAAAGCTTGTTAATCACGAAGTTAAGAAGTACACCGATGCAATTGAGATGATGAATTCCGACGATATAGACGCAGTTCTTGTTGCAACCCCTCACTATCTCCATCCTGTTTACGCTATGGAAGCCCTTAAGGCTGATAAGCACGTGCTTGTTGAAAAGCCAGCAGGTGTTTATGCAAAGGCTGTTAGTGAGCTCAACGCTATGGCTGATAAGAGCGATAAGGTTTTCGGTGTTATGTTCAATCAGCGCACAAATCCTCTTTACAAAAAAATGAAGGAGCTTATTGATGCAGGTGAACTGGGTGAAATTACACGCGTTAACTGGATAATCACCAACTGGTACCGTACTCAGAACTATTACGATTCAGGTACTTGGCGCGCAACCTGGGAAGGTGAAGGCGGCGGTGTTCTTCTTAATCAGGCACCTCACCAGTTAGACCTTATTCAGTGGCTCTGCGGTGTACCTTCAAAGGTTACTGCTAAATGCGGTTATGGTAAGTATCACGACATTGAGGTTGAAGATGATGTAACAATCTATATGGAATACCCCAATGGTGCAACAGGTGTGTTTATAACCGGAACAGGTGATTTCCCAGGCACTAACCGTCTTGAAATTTCAGGCACACGCGGTAAAATCGTTGTAGAAAATGCTTGGAACGAGTTCTATGGTATAAACGACAACTGTATTAACTTCTACCGTTCACAAAAGGATGTTTCAGAGCATACAAAGGATTGTCCTAACGGATTTGAAGCACCTGCATGTTGGAACTGCAAAATAGAGGTTAATGGTTCAAATGAGCAGCATGTGGGCATTGTTAACAACTTCTTTGATGCTATTCTTAATGGCACAAAGCTTCTGGCCCCCGGTCAGGAAGGTATTAACGGTGTTAGACTTTCCAATGCTGCACATATGTCCGATTGGCTCGGCGGTGTTCCTGTTGACCTTCCTGTTGATGAGGATAAGTTCTACGAAATGCTTCAGGAAAGAATTAAGAATTCTACCGTTGTTAAAAAGGAAGTAGTAAATAAAGGTCCTGCAGATTTAAGTAATACATACTAATTTGAAAAGGAAATAAAAATTATGCAAATGACATTCCGCTGGTACGGTGAGGGCAACGATAAAATCAGCCTTTCCGACATAAAGCAAATTCCCGGAGTAACAGGAATTGTCTGGGCACTTCACGATAAAATGCCCGGTGAAATCTGGGAGTCCTATGAAATAGCTGAGGCTAAGAAACAGCTTGATGAATACGGCTTTAATATGGATGTTGTAGAGTCGGTTAATGTTCACGACGATATTAAAATAGGCTTACCATCTAGGGATAAATATATCGAGAACTACATACAGACCATTCGCAATCTTGCTCCCTTTGGTGTTAAGGTTATCTGCTACAATTTTATGCCCGTTTTCGATTGGACCCGCTCAAACCTTTTCCACGAGGTGGGCGACGGCTCAACAGCGCTTTTCTATGAAAAGGGTATGATTCAGGATGATTACAATGCAATGGCAAAATACATCCTTGATTTTACCGAAAAGTATAATATGTCCTTCCCCGGTTGGGAGCCTGAAAGAATGGCAAAGCTTGATGAGCTGTTTAAGGCATATAAGGATGTTGACCACGAAAAGCTTTGGGCTAACCTTAAATATTTCCTAGAGGCAATTATGCCCGTTTGTGAAGAGACAGGCATCAAAATGGCTATTCATATGGATGACCCGCCTTGGGATATTTTCGGTCTTCCCAGACTTCTTGTTGACGAGCCAAGCATCGACCGTTTCTTAAAAATGGTTGACCATCCCTGCAACTGCTTAACCCTTTGCTCAGGCAGTCTGAATGCCAACCCCGAAAACAATGTTGCAGAAATTGTTAAAAAACACTGCGATCGCATTGCTTTTGCTCATATCCGTAATGTTAAGCATTTTGAAAACGGAGATTTTTCTGAGGCAAGTCACCGCGATTGCGACGGTGATACAGGTATATTAGACATCCTTAAAGCATATCACGAAGGCGGTTTTAACGGATACATCCGTCCCGATCACGGTCGTCATCTTTGGGGTGAAGGTCCCGGTACTGTTCGTCCTGGATACGGCCTTTACGACAGAGCATTAGGCATTATGTATATGCTTGGTGTTTGGGATATGCTTGATAAGTTAGGAGGAAAAAGCAAATGATAAATTTACCCTTAAATATTGATTACAGCGGTAAGGTTGTTGTAGTAACAGGTGCGGGCGGTCTTATCTGTGGTGCTATGGCTCGTGCTTTTGCACAGTGCGGTGCCAAGGTAGCAGCCCTTGACCTTAATGAGGATGCAGTAAACAAATTGGCAGAAGAGCTTACAGGTGAAGGCTTTATTTGTAAAGGCTATAAAGCAAATGTTCTTGAACTTGACTCACTAAAGGAAGTGTACGAAAAAGTGGTTGCGGATTTCGGTGAGTGTGATATCCTTGTAAATGGTGCAGGCGGTAATAACCCCAGAGCTACAACAGATAATGAATATCACCACGAAGCAAAAGAGGGCGGAAAATCCTTCTTTGATTTAGAAGCAGGCGGTGTTGACTTTGTATTCAAGCTCAACTTCCAGGGTACCTTGCTTCCTACTCAGGTTTTTGCTAAGGGTATGGCAGATAATAAGAAGGGCTGTATTCTTAATATCTCATCTATGAATGCATATACTCCTCTTACTAAAATCCCTGCATATTCAGCGGCTAAAGCGGGTATTTCCAATTTCACTCAGTGGCTTGCAACCCACTTTGCAGGCACAGGCATCCGTTGTAATGCTATTGCTCCAGGTTTTTTGGTATCTGCTCAGAACTATGCACTCCTCTTTAATGAGGATGGTACACCCACTGCCCGTTCTGCCAAGATTCTTAATGGTACACCCTGTAACCGTTATGTAAATGCAGAAGAACTTCTCGGTGCAACCCTTTTCCTTTGCGACGATAAGTCCGCATCTGCTATTACAGGTGTTGTTCTTCCTGTTGACTGTGGTTTTGCCGCATATTCAGGTGTTTAATTAAAGTATAGCAACAATTAGAAGGCTGTAACTTGGAGCATTTCCAAGCTACAGCCTTTTGTTGTAAAACATTATTTTTTAAAATATCCCCATTGAGCTGAGTAGATAAATCCAACCGAATAAGGTAACAATGCAAAGAGCAGAGGACATTACTACTATCTGAGCTGCTAGATTATCATTACCACCCAATGCTTTAGCTGTGGAAAAGGAGGAAACAGCAATCGGTCCGCCGCTTACCACAAGCAGGCAGGCAAGTGCTTCGCCTCTGAAACCAAATAGAACAGCGGCTGTAATTACAATTGCGGGTATAATTATGAGC
>JAZNRT010000020.1:0-8055 GCA_045590875.1 Acutalibacteraceae bacterium | reverse complement strand
ATAATCTTCATTTTCTTCATCTACCTTTCGCTTTGATATTATATGTTAAATTTCAGATATGAGAAGATAAGAGCACATAATTCTTGATTTTGTTAAATCCTTTGCACATCGCGGCTCATAATTCTTCTCTTAACTTTTCGCTCTGCGCCACAAGGGGTGCCTTATTATTCTAACACACACATCTATATATTGCAACCCTAAAACCTCAACATTTTGAAAAAATTTTTTCTTGACCACAATATATTGTGGTTTAATATATTTATAAAGCTATAAACCCCTTTATTGTGCAGTATTGAAAAAGGGCGCAAAAAAACGCACACTACATATTGTGGTTTGTAGCGTGCGATAATATACTATTAAACTAAAAGCACAATAAATCAAAATCCTTTTTTTAACATATTTATCCTATTTGAAACAATTATTGCCACCGTAAGCTTTATAGCGTCGGGGATTATATAGGGTAGCACGCAGGTGATGATTGCCGCAAGAAAGCCCACCGACCCTTTCATATAAATAAGGCTGTACCAAGCGGCACCAATAAAATAACATACAATCGTTCCAAGGGCAGTTCCAAAAATCAGTGCTTGTGCCTTGAATTTTGTCTTTTCAAAAATCCACAGGGCAAGGGGGATAAAAAGAAAGCCCACTATAAAACCGCCGGTAGCACCAAAAAGCATACCGACACCCCCTGAAAAACCCGAAAACAAAGGCAGACCTATGGTGCCGAGTAAAATATAAATTGCGGTAGAAATGAGGGCACCGCCGCCACCCAGCACACCGCAAGCAAGATAAACACCTAAGGTCTGCAGGGTTACGGGAATGGGGGCAGGAATCTGTATCCAAGCCGAAACCGCCATAAGTGAAACAAACAGCGAAATAATACTTATTCTACCTGCCTTGCTCATATCTCCACCCCGTAATCTTTTGCTTTTATATAGAGTATACCCGCTTTGCTATGTCTTTGTCAATCAGCTATGTTTTGCTCTTTTGCCTTTTCTATAAATATTCCGCCTTTTTTCGCGGTAATAACAACTTCAGTGTCTATCTCAATTTGGTATTTTCTTCTCATATCTCTGGGAATTACGATTCTTCCCAGTCGATCTACCTTTCTTGCCTCCTTAAATTCTTCTGCCATAATTATTTTCCTTTCAATAAAAAATGCGCAAACCGAAGCCTGCGCACGAAAAACGCAGTGCTCTTATTGCGCCACACAACTTCAACACTCAACACGAGATGTAGAAACAGAGCCTGCATTTTTACCGAAAGCAAAAATACATTCTCGTGCAAAGTGTTATTTACAATAAAGTTATGTGGCATAATTATGTTATCACAATAATTTTCAAATAGCAAGCATTTTTCCGATACTTTCCATTTTCTTACATTTTTCGACCTTATCTTTCTATCTTGTTAGCATAACAAAAGGGCACAATACCCTTTAAGAGTACTGTGCCTTTTTATGCTTTTATTTTTTAGCGCTTAGATTTTAATAATACTCTATCTCTTCTTCATACAGAGCGCATACATATACCAGGTACAGTGGGGTAACCATTGCTCTGCCCAGCGCCAGTTGTCGTTGATATCCTCACGAGGCTCAAGAACGAACTCAATACCGTGATCATCGTCGATGCCGCCTGTGATACCGTTGGAAACACCGCCGGGAACCTGGAAGAAGTCGTAGCGGTTGCCAATGTAGAAATATGTAATGTTATTTCTGCCTCTGCCCTGAAGCATACAGCTGTCGTATGGGTTAAGGCCAAGAATCCAGTTAATCTGGTCGTCGGCAAATTTTTCCAAATCGGCTTTAAGGTCTGCATCCTTTGTAAGGTAGGACACGGCGCGAGCAGCGGTAGCCAAAGAACCCTGACGGGCGCTCTCTCCCTGCCACCAACCTGCGGATTCGCAGTTGTGAGGATAGAAGAATTGAGTTCTGCGGTTGCCCTCAACATCCTGAACATACTGACGGGCATAACCAAAGGGGTTTGCAACCTCGTCGGTAATGCTGATTTGATAGCGCATAACCTTTTCACAGATGTCAAGCACCTTAGCGCGTCGGTCTGCCTCAGGCTCAATCTCTAAATAGTTAAGAAGATTTACAACAGGCATACCTGCATCTGCCGCGTGGAAGAAGGGACGGTCACCGTCGTCGGCACTCATATATCCCTTTGTATCGTCAACCTCTACATAGTGGCTCATAAGCTTTTCTGCCATATCGCGGGTGCGAACTAAGTAGCCGTATTCCCTTGTGGTTTTATAAAGCTCAACATAAGCATCAAGAGCACAATAGTGGTCCACAATGTTCCAGTCGCCGTTACCGCATATCTCCACATTGTTTTCCATAAGGTATTGCATTGCAGTTTTTGCCGCATCAAGATATTCCTGTGAGGTATACTTGCTGGGATAGCTGTATCTCGCAGCAGCAGCAAGGGTAGCCACCGCATAGCCTGCGCCGCCTCTGATACCGCACTCATAATCTATCTCGCGAAGAGCATCTAAATCCAGATGGGCTCTTCCGCCGTAGCGCAATTTAACCCTTCTCATATGAGCACCTACGCGGCGTGTTTCACCTGTGGGCTCTAAGGCATTAAGATGGCAGATTGTCTGATAAAAGCCACCTGAGGGAGCGCGCATCTGCATCATAAACTCTGCGCCGTACATACCCTCTTCAAGCAGTCTGCGTTTGAGCTGAGTGTAGTAGGGGTAATCTGTCTGCTCCAGCAGGTCATGCATTTTGAAAAAAGCAAAGGCAGAGAAGGATGCCTGCTGAGGATTGAAATAAATAGTATCGTTAAGGTGAGAAAGGTGAACGCCTGGGTCGCCTGTGGCATCGTGCCAACCGCCGTGTAGGTCGTGCTCACCCTCTAATTTTCCAAAGCGGGAAGTGAGCTTTCTGTCGGCATATTCGTATTCACCTGTGCAGCGCATACTCTGGAAGAAATAACCAACAGCGCTTATGGTATCGGTTTCGAGAAGATTGGGTGCGATTCTAAAAGGATAAGAACGAGCCTTTTCGCCCTTGTCGTCGGTAACCTCTATATAATATGTACCCTTTTTGCGAACCTCGTCGAAGCGAAGGGTGTAGAAATAACCCTTTTTCCAGTTGTCAACCTCGCCCTGCTCTTTTAAGGCGCCTGAGTATACAGCCTTGCCTGTATCCTCGCTGATTACCTCAAAGCTAAGGGGTGTTTCATTTCCTCTTTTGCGGTAAACCGCGCTTTTTGTATCATCACAGTCGTAACCGATGTGATTGGTATAAACAGATACCATATTGATACCTCCCAAATTTTTTCTTTACTTGCATAATACCATTTTTATAAGAATATTGCAATACGATTTTAATGCTTTTCAATAAAAACCTTGCGGGTAACAAAGTTATACACCAGCACAATTCCTGTGGCAATAATCTTTGTTAAAAGATAATGGACACTGAACACATCAATACCCACCCACATAATAAGTTGGTTGAGTCCCAGCCCTATTACGCTTAGAATGAGGTAGACCAAAAACTCGCGAGTTTTGCTTTCTCCCTTGCTTTTAAACACAAATTTCATACTAAGCAGGTAGTTTACCACCACCGAAACGCTAAAGGATACTGCGGCAGCGACAAGGGGGTCAACACCGAAAACCTCTTTTAAAAAAGCGAGAAGCCCGATATCTATAACCGTGCAGACTCCACCCACAAAGCCGAATTTTATAAATTGTATTAAAAGAGACCAATATTTTTTCATAATTTTCTCCCGAAGGCTTTTTATCAGTGCTTCTTATTTTTTTAGAGTTTCCATAACATAGTCGGCAAATTGGGCACAGGTTGCGCCATTTTTATCGCCTGTTACAACAATCCTCTTCTCGGTTTCTGTGCAGATGTTCATAGCATCTCTCAGGCTATCCGCCTTGGCGCCAAAGCCTATATGACGAAGCATCATTTCTGCTGCCTTGAAAATGCTGGAGGGGTTAGCATAGTCACCCAAGCCCTCCTCTATCATACGAGGGGCTGTACCGTGAATAGCCTCGAACATAGCGTAACGGTCACCGATATTGGCACTGCCTGCAGTACCTACGCCGCCCTGAATCTGCGCCGCCTCATCGGTGATGATATCGCCGTAAAGGTTGGGAAGCACAAACACCTGAAACTTAGAACGGATTGCAGGGTTCACAAGGTTAGCGGTCATAATGTCGATATACCAATCCTCCGCCGTAATTTCGGGGTATTCCTCTGCTATTTCGTGGGCGATTAAAGAAAACTTGCCGTCGGTTTTTTTCATAATGTTTGCCTTTGTAACTATTGCAACATTATTTTTACCATTATTTTTGGCATATTCAAATGCGGCACGACAGATTCTGCGTGTGCCCGCATTAGTGGTCACCTTAAAATCCATAGCCAATTTTTTGGGTAGCTCAATACCTCGGCTGCCCAGTACATATTCGCCCTCTGTGTTCTCGCGGTAGAAAATCCAATCTATCCCCTCTTCGGGAACCTCAACAGGGCGCACGTTGGCATAAAGGTCCAGTTCGCGCCGAAGGGCAACATTTGCGCTTTCCATATTCCCGCCCTTGGGGGTGGTGGTGGGGCCTTTTAAGAAAACATCGCACTTCTTTATCTCGGTCAGAGTTTCGGGCGGCACAGCCACACCTAATTCCAATCGCTTTTCAATGGTGAGCCCCTCTATCTCTCGGATTTCAACCCTGCCGCTTGCCAATTCGTCTTTAAGAATTTCTCTAAGCAGACGCTGGGCCTCTTTAACTATAATAGGGCCGATTCCGTCGCCTGCTACAACACCGATAACTATTTTTTCCTGTTTTGTAAAATCCTTGGCTTCCGAGCCCTTTTCCATTTCATTCTCGCGGTCAAGCTGCTGCCGAAGCAGTGCTTCAAATTGCTCTACCGCACCTTTTATATACTGTTCCATCTCAGTTATTCTCCTTTGTGAAAGCAAGCAAGCTTCCCGCCTTTAAGATTCCCTTTTGTCTGCTTGTGAATGAGCAGGTTAAGGGGTATCTTTCCCCTGTGGTTTCGTTGATAAGGGTCATTTCGCCCGATTCCATACCCGCGAACACATCCTTAATAGTGAGTTTATCACCCTGAGTGAGCTTGTCGTAATCGTCGGGGTTTTTAAAGGTTAAGGGCATAATTCCCGAATTTATAAGGTTTGCAATGTGAATACGGGCAAAGCTTTTGGTAATAACCGCACGCACACCTAAATACATAGGCACCAAAGCCGCGTGTTCACGGGAGGAGCCCTGACCGTAGTTAGAGCCACCTACTATTATGGATTTGCCCGCAGCCTTTGCCCTTTCGGGGAAAGTTTTATCGCAAACCCCAAAGCAATACTGAGAAAGATGAGGAATGTTGGAGCGATAGGGCAAAATTTTTGCACCCGCAGGCATAATGTGGTCGGTGGTGATGTTGTCCCCTACCTTCAACACTAACTCAGCGCTAAGCTCATTTTCCTGAGGAACGGCATCGGGGAACTTCTTTATATTAGGTCCGCGAAGAATTTCCAAATCCTTTGCCTCTTCTGGGCTCATCGGCGGAATAACTGCACTGTCGTCTATTTTGAATGCCTTTGGCATTTTGATTTTCGGCATTTTGCCAAGGAGTGTGGGGTCGGTAATTTCGCCCGTTAAAGCCGCTGCCGCAGCAGTTTCGGGAGAAACTAGGTAAACCTGACCATCGGCTGTACCGCTTCTGCCCTCGAAGTTGCGGTTAAAGGTGCGAAGGCTTACACCACCTGAGTTGGGGGAAAAGCCCATACCAATACAAGGGCCGCAGGCACATTCAAGCACACGGGCACCGCTTGCGATAATATCACTTAAAGCACCGCACTCCGCAAGCATTGAGAATACCTGCTTTGAACCTGGGGAAATCGAAAGACTTACGCTCTCTTTAATTGTTTTACCCTTTAAAATAGCGGCAACCTTGAGCATATCTAAAAGTGAGGAGTTTGTGCAGGAGCCAATGCAAACCTGATCTACCTTAGTGCCCTTTAAGGATTCCACAGTTACCACATTGTCGGGGCTGTGAGGACAGGCAATAAGGGGCTTTAGTTCAGAAAGATTTATTTCAATCACCTTATCGTAAACCGCATCGGCATCACTTTCTAATTTTACATAATCTGCCTCTCTGCCCTCTTTTTTAAGGAAATCGCGGGTAATTTCATCCGAGGGGAATATAGAGGTTGTAGCGCCAAGCTCGGTGCCCATATTTGTAATGGTTGCTCGTTCAGGAACAGAAAGTGTTTTAACACCCTCGCCACCCCATTCAATAATCGCACCAACGCCGCCCTTAACCGACAGCTGCCTTAAAATTTCAAGGCTTACATCCTTTGCGGTAACGAAATCGCGAAGCTTACCTGTGAGATTTACCTTATACATTTTCGGCATAGTTATGTAGTATGCACCGCCGCCCATAGCAACCGCAACATCCAGACCGCCCGCACCAAAGGCAAGCATACCGATGCCGCCGCCTGTGGGGGTGTGACTGTCAGAGCCGATTAGAGTTCTGCCGGGAATGCCGGATCTTTCAAGATGCACCTGATGGCAAATGCCGTTGCCGGGTCGGGAAAAATATATACCGTGCTTCTTTGCAATCGACTGAATAAAACGGTGGTCGTCGGCATTTTCAAAGCCCGACTGCAGTGTGTTGTGGTCGATATATGCAACGCTTCTTTGGGTTTTTACGCGGTCGATACCCATTGTTTCAAACTCTAAATATGCCATAGTTCCTGTGGCATCCTGAGTTAAGGTTTGGTCAATGCGAAGGGCAATTTCGCTGCCCACCGTCATTTCACCGCTGATTAAATGTTCTTTTATTATTTTTTGTGCTATTGTAAGACCCATTTTAAAATTACTCCCCTATTTCAAGAATTCTCTCTCTTGCGTTTTTAACGTGTTTTATTATTGCCGCTTCTGCTGCCGCCTCGTTGTGGGAGGCAATAGCCTCAAAAATTTCCCTATGCTCCTTTAGGGAATTCTCCGCCCTTTGGTGGTCGGTAACAGCGGCATATCTGTATTTATGAGTTTTGTGATGGAGCTGATATAGTATGTCACTGAAAATATTGCTTCCGCTGAATTTATAAACCAGCTCGTGAAAACGGCTATCCATACCTCTTATATTATCTATGTTGTTTTTGGAGATATAAAATTCCTGCATATCCACAACCTCGCGAAGTTCTGCCAGTTGCTCGTCGGTTATGTTGCGGGCGGTGGAGGCCACACAAATGCCCTCAATCTGTAAACGAATTTTAAAAATATCATCTAAATCCTCAGGTGAAATTCCAATCACCTTACTGCCTTTGGAAACCTCTTCAATAATTCTTTCCTGACTCAGTCGCCTTAATGCCTCGCGAATCGGGGTACGGCTTACGCCTAATTCCTCGCTTAATTTAAGCTCTGTGAGAATTTCGCCCCTTTTATATTTACCGCTGAGGATATCATACTCCAGCTTTTCAAAAATTTGGTCTGCCAAGGAAAGGCTTCTATGCTTGTTTTGCAATTTGTTTGCCTCCTTTATAGTCTTTTGAATTTTCCGCCCGACAGCTTTTCAATCTGTACTTCAAGCTCTTCTGTGGAAAGGGTTGTCTGTCTGCCCGAAAGGTATTCGGAATCTATCCATTCCTTAATCTTTAATACCAAGTCGTCACGCTTGCCCACAGCCTCTTCAGGTGTTAGGGAGTAATTTTCATTTATCCAGTAGGCAATACCTGCCAGACCCGAATTCTGCCCCAGCATTACAGAGGTGGGACGGTTGAGAAGCTTTTTGGTGTCGAAAATATTGTAAATTTCCTCGTCCTTTAAAAGTCCATCGGCATGAATTCCCGCACGGGTCACATTAAAGCTTCTGCCCACAAAGGGGGTCATTGGGGGAATTTTATAACCGATTTCATTTTTATAATATTCCGCAATCTCGGTTATAACGGTGGGGTTCATACCGTCCATAGAGCCGCGAAGTGAGGCATATTCAAACACCATAGCCTCAAGAGGCACATTACCTGTGCGCTCGCCTATGCCGAGAAGTGAACAGTTAACGCTTGCCGCACCATAAAGCCAAGCGGTAGAAGC